>JAFSBM010000052.1 GCA_017437285.1 Ruminococcus sp.
ACTTCTTCATTTGACGGGATAACCGTTGTAACTGATTCAGCAGTTACCGCCGTTGTTACCTCGTTTGTTCCTTCGGGCATTTCTTTTCCTCCTTTCGATTTTCTCGGCTTTCTTTAAAGCCTTGTTGTCTTTTTTACGCTGTTTAAGCTCTGCCTTACGCTCTTTTTCAGCGGCAGAAAGTGCAATTTCACGCACCTTATCGTGTATTTCCGTTTCTTCGGGAAGATATGCGATTTTTCGGTGCTGATTGCCTATATAGAAATCTGCAACCTGCACTATGATTTTCTCAAATCCCATACCGTTGTATTTCAAAAATCCCACTGCGGCAAGAGGGGCAACCTCCAGCACTATGAGATACACAAGAATATCCGTTGTTACAAAATTCTTGCCGATAAGGAATGTTCCTACCGCAAGCACAAGCATAAGAATTACGCAAAGTATCTGTCTGCCTGTCATTCCGAGAAAGAACTGTTCCTTATATTCCGTTACGTCCTGCGGAACATCTGCTCTTATCATAAAATCACCTGCACTTTCAATAAGGGGCTTGCCCCGTCATTCAATGCGGCAAGGGTTGGCTTTGCCAACCTGCCAAATTATTTATCATCAAATTTATCGTAAAATTTCTCTGCTGTTATTGACATAAATTCAGCATTGCTGTATAATATATTTAAAAGAATAAATATTCAAAGAATACATGTTCTTTACCCACTCAAAAGGAGGTTTTTATATGCCAAATATTGTTCCTATTTCCGATTTAAGAAACTACACTTCTGTTCTTGACAACGTTTCTGTCGGCTCACCTGTGTATCTCACCAAAAACGGACGTGGCTGTTATGCCATAATTGATATTGCCGAACAGGAAGAATACGAAAAAACCAAAGCAGCTTTACGTCTTATGTGCGAGCTTGACAAGGGCAGACGATCAGGCGAAGAAAACGGCTGGATAGCCGCTGACGATATACGCAATCGTTTCAAGGAGAAAGCATTATGAAATATAATATTTTCTACTCTCCGACTGCACAAAACGACCTTGATGAAATATGGGAATATATTTCTTCCGTTCTCAAAGAGCCTGCCGCCGCACAGAATACTGTCAGCAATATTCTTGATAAAATCGACCTGCTTGAAGAACAGCCCGAAATCGGCTCACAACTGTTTTTATGTGACATAAACACGGGGTACAGATACCTTGTGTGCAAAAACTATATGGTTTTCTACCGTACATCTTCCGACTCGGTTTACATAGACAGAGTAATTTACGGTAAACGTGACTATATGAAAATTCTTTTTGGTTGAATGTAAGCACCTGTTTTTACGGGTGCTTTTTGTTATCCTCCCAACGCTCTCTTGGTCATTTCACTTGCCTTTGATACCATAACCGCAAGCATTATTACGCTTAAAAGCGGAGTAGCAAAACGCATTATCTGTCCCAGCATACTGTCTGATACGTCTGCAAATGAGAGTACAAGTCCGTTGCTCACCTGCGTATATACAAGGAAACATACTGAAAGAACTCCCCACTGCATTGATACTGCCGCAAAGTTCTTGATGAAAGTAATACCTGTTGAACGAGCCTGTGAGTTTACAAGTGTTGAAAGTGCTACAGGGGAAATTGCAATTAGTACGCCTGTTTCAAAAACTACACCAAGCATTGTAATGACGATGAGTGAGAACAGGATAAACAGTATTGCTACTACCAAGAACAGCAGGACACCCATACAGATATAGTTGATGTCAAGCACACCGCCGTCCATTTCTCCCGCCGTTGCTGCTGTTGTAAAAGCTGTTGATATTCCCGAAAATGCTGTTGAGTACGAGTCGCAGGTTACGCTTCTGAACAGCTCTGATACTGCACCTACAATGTTTCCTGTGTTCGATACAATGAGCTGGCTCACGATAAGCTTCATCGCTATTCGGAGTGCTCCCTCGATACCGCCGTTAAAATCAATGGACGCACAATATGTGAAGGCTTCCATACAGAAAAATAAAGTGAGCAATGCCGAGCCTGCCGCCGTAAAAACATCAAGGGCACTTCCGCACTGACTTACTACGTCAAAGGACACCATTGCGTCAAGCACACCCGCAAATCCTTCCGCTTCACTTTCGATTACCGAAACTGCCGCTTCAAAGAATTTCTGTGCACCGCTTGGTTCAGCCATTTTTAATCACTCTCCTTTCGCTTACAGCAGGGGCAATTCATATCAAAATTACCCCCGCCTTTAGCATAATTAACCTCCGAGAGAAATTGTGGAAGGAACAAGAGCACCTACTGCGGCAATAATCGCACCGCCGATAAGGGTCTGGAATCCTCTTGTCTTACCGTCTGCGTTATCATCCTTGAAGCCTACGCCTGTCTGAATACCGCCGACAACCGCTACAAGTGAGCCAAGACCGATTACGCCCGGTCCGAGGATACCCATAATGCCGTCAATCATACCCTGTGCGGTTGCGTCCTCTGCGTGTACGGTCAGGGAACAAGCCGATACCGCCATAGGAACTGCGAACATAGCCTTGCCGACCTTTGTTGTCATAAGCTTGCCCGTTGCGTTTGTTGCCTTAACCATTGTTCTTGCACCGAACTCCGTAACTGCGTCCTGTGCCTTGTTTACTGCTGCTGTAATCCTGTTCATTTTGAATGAACCTCCTTAAAATATTTTTATATATCATCACTTTACGCTCCCTGCTCTTACACGCACTCTTTGTTCAAAAACAGTTATTACTCATCTGCCGAGGCTGACAGCGTAAGTGTTGATAACTTGGGGAAATAAAAAAAGAGAGCCAACAAACGTGAATTAACACGTTTATTAGCTCTCTTTAGCTGTTCCGTACCACTCTTTAGGTACGGCAAATATATTAAGTTATATTTTCTGCTTTCGGCTCTTTCTTTTCCTGCCGATAACAGACTTCCTTATCGGATTTTATTATAACAAGACCGTTTTTACGATGCTGTATTTCTACATCATACCCTTTGGCAAGAGTTTTGTTTATGATGTTGACTTCTTTTGTATTTAACATAAGTTTTCAGCTCCTTGTTGTTTTATTTATGATTTTATGGTATAATTACATTGAATATTAAAGGGTGGATATCTGCCCGATAAATTAGAATTTGGTGGTGAGGTGCTATGGAAAAAGATATATTGAATAAACTTAAAATGGACAGCAGAGATGAAGCCGTGAGTTTCTTGAAAAGCCTGTGGAATGAAGAGCCTCAACCTTGCCCGTTGTGCGATGGGAAATTAGACTTTCTCCATAAAAAAGCAAAGAGAAGCAATTGCGATTGGATTTGTACCGTTTGTGGTGAAAGATATGATACTATAAAAATATTAAATCAATTAAACGATAGATAAATTCCAATTTGTCGTTCACCTTATGCCGCATATACTCCAACAAAATCCTTCAGCCTGTCGCATATCTCGTCAGGAATATCCTCCATCAGGTCAGGCGGAGGTATAATAATTTCGTTATCGCTTGTTATATAGCCGATTTCAAGGGTTTCCGTTTCCTCATATTCATCATCGTAAAATTCGGAAAACTCAATAATTTCCGTTTCTTCCTGTGTGAATATCTTTTCTTCAAGGTAATATGTGTTATGCTCCT
>JAFSBM010000006.1 GCA_017437285.1 Ruminococcus sp.
CATAAAAGCTCACTTATTCTCAAAAGAACCAAAATTACTTTCAGACAAGTGCGGTTCAACAGCGGCAAGTGTGCGGTTTTGTAACCGTTACTGTTCGGTTTCAAGTCCGTGCAGTTGCGGTTTTGCGGTCGGTATATACAGGAGATGTCGCAGTGAATGAATATCACAGAATCTGAATCCGTTGTGCTTGCAGAACTCTCTGAACCAACCGTATGGAGTCTGCGGATTCATTGGCTCACCGTTCCATTTTACAAACAATCGATCATTGTCAATCCACTTTGAACCAATTCTCTCCGCTTCGCCAAGCTGCTCGATTCGGAAATCCTTGAGCAAGTTCATTATAAGCTGTGGGAATTTTATTGTTCTCTTGGAGCGTTTGGTCTTTGTTGTGTCTGTGTAGATTCCCTTCGCTTTGGTGTATTGAGATGTTCGTTTCACAGTTATAATATTGTTGGTGAAGTCAATGTCCTTCCATTCAAGTCCAAGCATTTCACTTCTTCTGAATCCGCTGTACACCGCAAGCATTATATACAGCCTGTACTTCAATGGTTCGTTTTCCTGAGTTTTGAAAATCTGCTCGATTTCCTGTATCGTGTAGATTTCTTTTTCCTGTGATTCGCCTTTGGGAACTCTTACACGTCTGCAAGGGTTATCGCTGAGCATATCCATGTGAACAGCATAGCTGAAAATATCCGAGATGAAATTCAGATGATGCACAACTGTTTTTCTCGACAGCGGTTTGCCGTTACGCTGATTCTTACCGTTGCGGTAGAGGTCGGAGATGAAGCACTGTATATGTCGTGCTGTGATTTTATCAAGCTTCATATGACCAAGTGCAGGATACACTCGCTGTGTGGTCTGTCTCATTCTTTCGTAGGAGGTCGGGCGGAGGTTAATGCTTGCGTACTCCTGAAACCACTGTTCAGCGAAGTTCTGGAACTTGATTGAAGCAGTGATTTTTCCCTTTTTACACTCCTCCTCAAAGAGAACAGCCTGTCTGTTTACCTCCTTTTCTATTTGCTTCTTTGTCATGCCCTCTTCAGGCTTCCAGTGCTTATACTGAATAACCTGTTTTCCGTTGATGTCATAACCGCATGACACCTTGATTTCATAGGTGCCGCTTTTTCGTTTTCTTATTGTTGCCATACAAATTTCCTCCTGAAATAGCTTCGTATGACACATTTCCAAGTCACAAGTATACCATGATACCTGTGACAAGTCAAGTGGAAATGCGTCGGGTTTATTCAGTTTTGCCACGGAGGAAATTCAGCAGAATATCCTTGTTGATAAGATATTTCTTACCCGCCATGATACATGGAATCTGTTTATTCACACACATCTGACGGACACGATATTCCGTTAAACCCTCAACCATAGCGGCGGCTTCCTTAATCGTAAGCATTGTAATTTTATTCTCCATACTGTTATCACGCTTCCTCTCAAAATCTTATTTCTGTTTGTATTCGTATTACACATTTTTAGATCACTCCGTTCTTAGATTTTTATATCAGTACTGCGTTTAGTGCAGTACTTTAATACCGTTATCAAGGTGTGTCCATTTTGGACACACCTTACTCTTATTAGCTGATATCCATATCAATTTCTTCTGCGTCAGCTTTCATTTCTTCAAGCTTTTCCGACAGAATTTCTATCGCCGCAACAGCTACACCGATTAATAATCCTGCATTCTGTGCGGCTCGCTGTGCTTCGATATATCGCTCCAGTTCTTCGGGATCGGTTGGTGCATTGTCGATTATCGAAGCAATGCCTGCAATGCTGTCCACAATATCAGCTGTGCCGATTGTATCGCTATAACTATTCCAATCAGCTTGCGACTGCGTTTCATATTGCGTTCTTCTGCTTCTTTCAGCTTCAAAGAGTATTCCTCGCTCAGTTTCCCAGCCTGTAATGACAGCTTCTCCGATTGACTGATTAAGCTCGTCAGAGAGTTCGTTGTCTGCTCCGCTGTTGTTTGTTGAATGTGTCTGCATTCGGATTTCACCTGATTGAATATCACCTGTTGATTTTCCAGATAGGTTATCATTTCTTCCTCTGTCATAGTCTGACTTGCTTTCTCGCTGACCTGTTCTACCGCTTGGGTGAGTAACGTAAGCTGAGCTATCACTGCTCTCCAGTTGCTGTCGAGAACGAATGTCGCCTGTGGTGTGTTCATTGCTTCTTCCAGATTGGATTTCGAAGCCGATTTCATCTGCTCTAATTTTGAATTCATTAAGCATCATCTCATTTACATTGTGGATTGTTTTTCATTAACTGATGTGGTATAATAATATATAGAATTTTAGCGGTGGTGATATATATGAATGCAGACATTACCTTTGGTGAAAGAAAACTGCTTTCTTGTTTAAGAAGTAAACCTGGAATATTCATCGGTACTGCCAAGCTGAGCTATTTAGAACATTTTATTCACGGATATGACACAGCAATGAATTTCCTTGGAATCAAACAAAGTCACAATATACTACCTGAAGGTTTCGATGAGTATATTGCATTAAAATTTCTTGGTACAATATGGACTCCTAAAAACAGTTTTGATTTGATATTGGAAAATTCGTTTGATGAAGAAAACGCATTTGACACGTTCTTCGGTTTGCTTGATGAATACTTACTCGTTATTAAATTTCAACCAATACCTTTATGGGATAATGAAACTGATAGTATAGAACAAATAAAAGTGCTTCTTAAATAATATTCTTAACTATGAATCAGCCGTATCACAACCGATACGGCTTTTTACTTTTGGTTTGTGAGAACTTTCAGCGTGCCGACACGAAGACTATGTGTCCGCAGGAACTATGCGGAGGCACAATTGGGAGCGGCGGATCGCCGCAAGGGGTTCGGGTTCTCCCGTTCAGAAGGCGTAGGCGGAATGCCATGCGCTATGCTTGCCCTCGTTGGAGGACTCTATCGAATCCCACATTTTCAGCGGAATTCATATCCTTTTTTATCTGCGTTTTTAGTACGCTCACACTCTGCAAATTCGGGGCTTATTTCGTCCTCAACTGATTATGTGGTGTAATTGCCCTATGCGAGAATGCAGGGCAAATTTCGGCTGAATTGAGCATGACAGTAACTTCAATCCGTGACGGTAACTTTACACTTCGATTTCTACCGACACGCACTGAAATCAACGCTGTATAGACGTTTGTGACACTTCAAGACACCTCTGCGTGACGGTAACTTTATCATCGTTTTTACCGTCACTACTGTCACGCTCTGAATAATAATCAAGGTGAATAATTCTTCCTGCATGAGTTCTCTTGTACTGAAATTCAATTCCGTACTTACTAAGTTCATATCCGTTCTGAACTAAATCTCTTGTTACTCTGTTGGGAAAGAATTCTTCATCGGTAATTGATTTCAATTCATCAATCAACTCTGTTGCTGAACCAACGAAATGGAAACGCACTCTGATGAACAGATAAACCGCAGAGAGAAAAATATTGTCGTGACTTTTCATTGGCGGTGGTTCATCCGATACGAGCCATTTCATAACAGCTTCATCAAACTCAACTGCAATTTCAGCATTGCCGATATCACGTCCGACACAATAAATTGTACCTTTTCTGCTTCCACGGAATGTTTCAACGAGTACCATACTTCCATCAGCACAACCGCTGATACCAGTACTGCCTGAAATCATATTGAACGGATCGCTGTCTTTACATTTTCGTGTGTGATGAATAAGCACTACGGCAATACGAAGCTTATCTGCAAGAGCTTTCAGCATTGACATCTCCTTGTAGTCTTTACCATAGCCTGACTCCGTTTCGTTACGCACCTTTTGCAATGTGTCAATAATAATTACTTTTAAATCGGAATGATTATTATAGAAATCCTCAATCTGATTTTCAAGACCATTCCCGATTGTATCAGCCATTACAGCAAAGTGCATCTTCTCTGTCGGCTCAGCTGATATACTGAACAGTCTGTCCTGTATGCGGACAAAGTTATCTTCAAGGCACAGATACAGAGATGTTCCCTGAACAGTTTTTCGTTTCAGGACATCACTTCCTGTCGCAATGCTGTGACATATATCAAGCGCAAGCCATGATTTACCAACCTTTTGTGAACCTGCAAGGATATATAGTCCCTGTGCAAGAAGTCCGTCGATGAAATATTCAATAGGTTTGTATACCGTTGAGAGTATTTCCTCAGCAGTATTTGTTTGTAGTTTCTTTTGCATTTTATCACACTCCTTTTTGTTTTCTTGATTTGAACCTCCTTTCCTCAGTAATAAGCCCCACACAGCCAATAGCAGAAGTGAAAACGGACATCACCTCGACAGGATTATTTGTGTCGGCTGTGTTGGGGAAAATAAATACGCACCACAGAAAAAACTGCAGTGCGTAATGCTTACATATATTTTATGTCCATATTTTTCAAAAAGGTATAAAATGTGGTGACATATATTTTTTGATGTTTACGACATTTGTGTTGACATGAAACTGTATTGACTGGAAAAAGTTTCTTCTAATATATTACCGTTGGGAAAGTCAAAAAACGAACCACTTTTTACAAGCTTCGACATTTTTTGCAAAAAATACCGCACAGGATCTCTCTCATGCGGTATCTCCCTACGCTGCATCGTCCTCAATTGGAGTTATAGTTACTTTACCATTCTTTATAGCAAAACGACTTCTTCGAAGTACCGGATATATCATATGATAATTATGCGGTACCATTTTTGAGTAACCATAATAACCTGCGAGAACAGTTGTCTTTACATACAGAGTTTTAAGTTTTTCAAGTGCGCATTTCTTAATCTTTTGTATGTTACGCACTCCTGTGCCAAGCTCCTTAGCAATTTCGGAAGTGTCCATTCCATTGCGGAAAAACATTCTGATGACTTCCTGCTGTCGCTCGGTAAGTTCTCGATAACAGCTTTGAAGTACAGGATCGTCAAACAGATCATCAAATCCGTTTGTGAACTTTTCTTCAGCACGAAGCTGAAACGGTTCAGGCTCATAATATTTCTTCTTTGTAGCAATTTCCTTTTCTTCCGGATCAATGAGTGCCTTGCGTTTTTCATAATACCGTCTGTCAGAATTAAGATGTTCACGTTCTACCTCTTTCCACTCATCAGATGAATAAAAAGCAACGAGTTCATCATATTCCTCGGCGGTATGTTCTTCTTTGAACAACTCCAATGGCGTAGGCAAATCAAGAACGCTTTTGTTATCATACTTGTGATAATCACAAACTCTCATGCACATCATCCTTTCACAATCGGCGGTTGTGGTTTCCTATGTAATTGATGTGCATTCTTGATTTGTTGACCGTACTCTGTATATTGGTCTACTTTAATTATAGAATTTATGTTTCGTTTTGTCAAGTAGATCTTATAAAAAGTGGTGCGTAACGGATTAAAATGTTACGCACTTTTCAATTGTTTGCACCAATATATGCTGTAAATATGAGATAATATTTTTTTACTTTATGGTTTATATTTTATCTATATCCTCTTGATATAATTTTTACTTTTATACCTTTGGAAGTCTTGCCACTTTCAAAAGAAATGATTTTATTATACAAATTCTTGTTAAAAACATATCCTTTTTCTTTTACAACAACATCTACACTCTTATTATTTTGTATGCACGATAACAAATAAGCAAAATATGTGTCAACAACTTCTTTCTTAAAATTAAATTTTGGATTAAACCCGTATATCCCTCCTGAGGCTAAATTGTTGGATTCAACATCTTCTACATAATGAGCTAATATAAATGAGTAGTATTCTTGGATTTCAGCTTCTCTAATCTCCATTTTTAGGAAATTACTCTCTTTAAATGTTTTTCTAACAGAGACTTCATCGATCTCTATATCATATAAATACTCGCGCTTATTTCCATTATTTAACATGTTAAGCACTGAAAGTATTGCTAAAATCTTTGCAAAATAGGCTGTGTTTTTTTCCAGAACCCAGTAAATCATATTGCCATAAATTAAATATATCGTTTTTTTCGATTAATCGCAAAAAATACTGTGCAACTGGCTCATTTTTTATATCAATTTGAAAATTTCTTTCTTCTGAAAAGCGTGTTTTATTCCAAAAACAGTCAATATCTCTTTTGAGTTTCAAGGATGTATATAGATCAAAAATATATCCTCTAATCGTTTCAATTAACTTATCTTTATCTTCAACAGAAATCCAATCAGATTTTATGATCATATCGTATACTTTGGCATATATATCACTACAAGAGAAGAAATGTATATAATCATTTTTGGATAATCTGCAATAACTCAAATCAATTATTGTTTGAAGTTGATATTGTTCAATTATTGCTTTATTCATAATCAAAAGCTGATTTAAATACTCCTTTACTTGAATTTTACTCTTAATATCTGAAAACGCTTCTATAAATGGATGGACTGGTGAATGAGCTATGAGATTTGCGTTTGCAGCTATTTTATAGTAGTTTAGATTTTTCAATAAAGCATTGTATGTTTGAATGCCATACAACTGATTACCCGTTTCAAACATCTTAAGCGAAATCTCTATTATGTGTCCTATAACATCTTGTGCATTTGTTAATTCAGTATAATACTCTTGAACAACCTTCGGCTTATTAAATAATGTTAAACGTAATAAGTTAAAATACAATCTAACATTTTCGTTAAGTTCAGGTACATTATTTGTTATAATATGTTTCAATGTTATATTCTTTAAATTCTCTAATGGAATGGATATATATGGCTCTATCGGTTTATTTTTTTCATATGTATCAAATTACAATGATAATACTTTCTTAATAATCTTTTCTTTATAGATTGCTGGCTTAAAAATATCGAACCAAAACGATACAATACAATAGTTGCAATATATAAAGTAATTAAAAATACAAACGCAACATAAACAAATGCAGTATTATTTAACATTAGATAAATATTTAATATCAATAGTGCAAATAAGATCACCATTATACATTTGAAAGAAAATATTCCTTTACGATAAAAAGCTAAATCAATCAATCTCTCTCCATAAAGATACTTTTTTTCAATGTTAGAAATAAGTGCAATTAATGAAACACATATCAACGTTAATGTTATTTGAGAACCTAAAATCCCTGTTTCTGAAATATAACTTGTAGTAAAATTAGCGTTAAAATATGGATGCTTGTTTGCTGTAAACAAAATCATTCCTGATGAAATGATAATTTTACAGAAAGAATATATAAGTGCGGACATTATAATAACAGAAAAAATAAAATGTGATGCATAACCAGTAGGAATCGACCAGCGAGAGTATAAATACCTACGCCACCAATTATATTTTTCTTTCATTTTATACCTCTTTGAATGAAAGAAATTTTGAATTTTACTTTTCATGTCGCATCACACTCCCCTCCCTCATCTCCCGATACATCCCCATAAGCTCCGCCACGCACTCGCTCTCGGAGTTCAGCTTGCCCCAGAAGCCATACGCTTCCATAACAGCACGGTCGTTGAGCTGATGCGCCTTACGCAGTTCGGGAGGCATCACCGCTTCGTCGTAGAGGTCTGCAAGGGAGCAGTCGGGATATTTTGCACGGGCATCGAGGATCATCTGTGCGGTTTTCTCAATTTTGGCTTTCTGTTCCTCTGTGGGGTTGCACCACGGGAAGTTGTTGTAGACGATGTCTTTAGAGTAACGGTAACGGCTTTCCAGTCTGCCACAAACAGCACGCATCCATGCCATATGCACATTTGAAGTAAGAACGCCGAAATGATAAAGAGTCGCTTCGGGGATAATTAAATTTCCATTAGTAGAGATTGTGTCTTTATTTAAAAATCCCATCGGCACGTATTTCCGTTGTTCTGAAGATACAACAGGCACAATTATATATATATCTGGATTGTTTGTTTCTCTGAATCTTGTTGCATCAAGATTCTTCATTGTTTTATCAGTACTGCTAAGTCGTTCTTCCTTAACTTGCCTTATTCGTTCCATTACCAAAGGCATAGAACGCAGTTCAGTTGGTGAAACATCAACTAACCATAAGCAATATCTATCAAGATTATTGATGTATTCCTTTGAACCGACAAGCTTTTTTATATATTTTTGAGCTTTCGGTTCTCTTTTTACAAAATCGTCATAATCTTCTTTTTCAATGATTAAGCCTTGACTTTTTGCATAATAATTGCCTTTCATAATTTTTGGCACATTGCATATAGGCTTTGTTCGCCTTTCAATAAATACATTATCAGCGTTTACAAGATAACCGTTTATGTTGTGTGCTTCATTACACATACCAGAGTCATAAATATATTTTTGTTTTATGTTTCTTTCCTCTGCAAATCCGACAATTACACAATGAACGTGTGCTTTTATCTTCGCTTCGCTATCCCAACGGAATGTTCTGTAAGCAAAATTTATGCGTATATTATTTTTCAGAACACGTTTCCACAGAATTGCAACCTGTTCTCCTTGGGTTATTGAATTTGTGGAAACAAAAGCTGTTTTAATATCTGTATTTTCTATCAGACGTGTAGCTTTTATATACCAAGCTGCAACATAATCAAGCAATCCACCCTTATCAACCTCGTCCGCACAAATATCAAGTACTTCTTGTTTTTGTTCTTTCGACAAATTTTTTGCACCCACAAACGGCGGATTACCCATGATATAATTCAGCTCAGCCTTCGGCACAACGCTCTCCCAGTCAATCCGCAGAGCATTGCCCTCCACGATATTAGCATAGCTTTTCAGCGGCAAAAAATCAAGGTCAATCTGTATGAGCGATTCTGTTTCCTGCATCATCTGGCTCTCCGCAATCCACAGCGCCGTTTTCGCAACCGTTACCGCAAAATCGTTGATTTCAATGCCGTAAAACTGCCCGATGCTCACCTGAATCACGTTCTCCATACCCAGCATCATCTGTCCGTGAGTTTCCTCAAAGAGAGCGTCATTCTCCAGTCGGCGAAGCGAAATATAAGTTTCCGTGAGGAAGTTTCCGCTGCCTGCCGCAGGATCAAGGAACACCAGCGTGGACAGCTTTTTGCGAAAATCACGCAGTTTCTGCTGACGGGTTTTCTCCACTTTCAGTGCCTTGATGTCCTCCAGCTCCGCTTTCAGACCATCGAGGAACAGCGGATCAATCACCTTGTGGATGTTCTCGATAGAGGTGTAGTGCATACCGCCGGAGCGACGAGTTTCGGGGTTGAGGGTGGATTCAAACACCGCACCGAAAATGGTGGGTGAGATACCCGACCAGTCAAAATCCTCGCTTGCATTGCTCAGCAGGAGCTGTACAATTTCTTCGGTAAATCGGGGGATTTCAATATTCTCATCCGCAAACAGACCGCCGTTGACATAGGGGAACGCAAGTAAATCCTCATCAAGATACGGGTCACGGTCGTTCTCTTTTGTATCAAGTATGCGAAACAGCTCCACAAGCTTGTGACGCACCTCGTTCACAGGATATTTTTTCAGATAATCGTGGAACATTCCGTGCTTGCCAAAGATGCCTGCATCCTCCGCATACAAACAGAATACAAGACGAACACAGAGCTTGTTGAGGCTTTTGAGCGTTTCGGGATCGTCGGGATTCTTGTACTGCTTGAGAATGGCATCGTACAGCTTGCCGACAAGGTCGCCAGCCTTTAAGGAGATTTCCATTTCCTTTTTCAGATGTTCGCTGCCTGTATCCACAAGGAATTGCAGGCGGTAGAACTCTTTTGGCAGGTCTTTGAGGAGGATCTGCTCCGGCTCGCCGTTGGGTTTGTTCATATCATAGATGAGAAATTCCTCAAAATTACAGGTAATCAGCCAGCGTGGATGCTCGTCCACAGGTAAATTCACAATATAACGTTTCGCCTGCTGAAAGGGTGAAAGGATAGAACCGTCGGACTGTATAATCCCTTTACGGAGATTTTTGCCAAGTGTTTTCTGCTCAATCATTACTCTTGTTGATGGAATATACACATCAATAAAATTGGTGGTGGTATCCTTTACACGCTTTTCAAAACTAACATATTTTGTCGGTTCTTCTACACCGTACACATCATGCAATAACGACAGCCAAAAGCTTTGTGTATCGCTTTTTTCATCGCCTTTATCTTTCCAGTATTCAGCGAATGCCTTCGCTGCGGATTTTTGTTCTTTTTCGGTCATGTATGGACCTCCTTTGCATTTTGGTATACTACTTCATAATAATTATAGCATATTTTGTCAGAAAAAGCAATATATCATGTTTTATATAGAATATCCCACACGTTTCACTCTCGCCCGACATAATATATGTTGAGGCGATATAATGGAAAGGGACAATAATTATTTACGGCAATCCCAACAATTTCACATTATAGTCGTCAGGCAACGCAGGAGAAAAGCTTGCCTGTGGTGTGATTAAAAGGTGCATTTCACATATCAGGTAATAATTAATCCCTCCAGGCATAATCGATTGATTAGTTCCAGAGGGATTTGATTTTAGTTTTGGCGTTTTTTAAAAATATTAACATTGTTTCGTCGGGATATTCAAGACGGTAATTGCGGTTGATGTGTTTTCCTCACTCCGCAAAATCGTCTTTCTTCTTGTAATCATCAAGACGAAGTTCTCTTTTGAATTCTTCTTCGCTCGGAATATAGGTCATATATTTTGAAGCGAATATCTGAGTGTCGTTCTCTGAAAGCGTATACTTTACAATCGCATCACTCTTGTCAGCACACAGAACAATTCCTATGGTCGGGTTATCACCCTCGTTCATAAGCTCACGGGTGTAGTAATTCACATACATCTGCATCTGACCTAAATCCTGATGCGTCAGGTCACCGAGCTTCAGGTCGATAAGCACAAAGCATTTCAGAATGTAATTGTAGAACACAAGGTCAATATAGAAATGGCGTCCGTCAAAGGAAATTTTCTTCTGCCTTGCAACAAAGCTGAAGCCTCTGCCAAGCTCAAGCAGAAATTTCTGCAAGTGGTCGATAATAGCCTGTTCCAGATCCTTTTCATAAAAATGAGGATTTTTGGGAAGGTCGAGGAATTCCAGAACATAGGGGTCACGGATAATTTTTTCGTATTCAGGCTTTGGCTCTGTTGTCTGGATTTCAGCAGCAACAGCGTCCTTTTCCTTGCTTGAAAGCAGACGCTCGTAGAACATTGTGTTTATCTGACGTTCAAGCTGACGGACACTCCAGCCTGACTTTGCACATTCTTCGGTGTACCAATCTCTGCGTTTGTCGTCGGAGATACGCATAAGGATACGATAATGCGACCAACTCAATTCGGTACACACTGTGTGCCGAATTGGGTATGCCTGATAAAACTGTCTCATATTGCGTAGATTCCGTTCAGTAAAGCCTGTTCCGAATTCAGCAGTCAGCTTTTCGGAAAGGTATTTAAGCAAGCCTTTTCCGTATTCGGCACGTTCATTTTCACCGCAGGCAATATAAATCTGCTCACCGATTTCCCAGTAGGCTTGCACCATTGCGGAATTGACAGCGGTGTATATCCTGCTTTGTGCAGTAATAACGCTGTTTCTGATTCTCGAATATGTTTCACTTGTGTTTTCGGCTGAAAGCTCAGTGTTATTTACAACGATGTTATTATCCTCCGACATATCGCACCTCTTTATTTTCGTTAGGGCTTACTGCATTTTTAATGCAGAGTTCACAATATAAATTATATCATGTTTTGAAGAAATATTCAAGTGATATCCAACATTTATAAGCTGAATTCAGCAAGTATATCTTATCACTGATTACGATGCAAAATGATTAAGGGAGGCGTTCGTTTACCGCCTCCCTATTCTGGAAATGTGTTCATACTCAGCCACTTGTTTGCCACTTATTGTGGTTAAAAATGACTTGAAATCACTATAAATCGCTTGAAGTGTGGCACGTCACAAATGGCTGTTTTTCGGTGTTTTTCGCATTTTACCAGAGATTACGAAAGTTCGTTCGGTCAATTCAATTCCCGTACGGGTCACCATCTTTGTATTACAAAAAAGATATCAATCGAGTAGGGCGGAATGAACCGCCCTCTCACACCACCGTACGTGCCGTTCGGCATACGGCGGTTCAATTCAAAATTAAATATGGTAACTATTCAGTCTCCCAGAGAATTCAACAATAATGAAAGGAAAAGGGTGGAAGAAAAAAATCGTGAATTTGTCAATTTACAATAGTCCTCAAATGTGATGTTCAGTCCTTCCCGAATTTTTTTCGGTACTA
>JAFSBM010000053.1 GCA_017437285.1 Ruminococcus sp.
CTTGATGTCGTGAATTGCAAGGCAGTCATCGATTGTGACGGATACAATACCTCTGAGTGCACCGTCTGTAAAAGTTTTACGAATCTTAATTTCTGTAATTAACATAAGTAATTACCTCCTGTAAAAATATTTTTTCAGACATACGAAAGCAGATTCATTTCTTTCGCATATCTTTAATAATAATCCGACGCATCTTCACGATGCGTCAAATCGTAAGAACTTGATAACTTTATATAGTATAGAACATAAAACAATTACCAAATTCTTTAGAAGAAACTCGCCAGCACACCAGTGCTGGTTTTGACATTCATCTGACCTCCAATCCGTAAACGCAGAACAGCAGACCGTTAAAGATAACAGTCCGCTGTTCTGTTTACCTGTATTCATTAGGACTAATGCCAAAGTAGGACAGCGAAGAACACCACATCTACACTATCCTAAACACTATCCCGACGGCAGCTTTCTGCCGTAAAAGCAATATACAATCAGAATATATATTACTTTAAATCCAATTCGGCAGTGCGTGAGCACTGGTAGACCCCAGAGCCAGACATTCACTTTCCAAGTCGTCATATTCTAAACCACATTCATTATGCAAATCTGCCACTTATAGTTCAAAACCAACCACTTATTAAAAATCGATTGAAACTGTAATAATCAAATGATATAATAAAATCGCAACAGGAGGTGTGGTTGTGGAGATAGAAATAAAAATCAATCCCGAATATAAAATTCCAAAGGTGATGATCCTGACCGACAAGGTTACGGAAGAAATCAATGCTTTGACTGCAAGGCTGTCTGAAGAAGCACCACAGCTTATTTCAGGTTTCAGGGACAACGTGCTGAAAATACTTGAACAAGAAGAAATAATAAGGGTTTATTCAAGTGACGGAAAAATTATAGCGGCAACTGATGAGGGCGAGTATTTTCTTCGTCAGCGTTTGTATGAAATGGAGGAGCGGCTTGACAGTTCAAGGTTCGTGAGAATATCAAATTCAGAGATAATCAATCTGAAAAAAGTGAAGAACTTTGATATGAGCTTTACGGGAACAATATGCGTTTCAATGACCGACTCGACGGTTACTTATGTATCAAGAAGATACGTTTCAAAAATCAAAAAGATATTGGGAGTATGAGGTGTAGTTATGAAAAATGAAATTATAAAAAGAGCAATCTCCGGATTCTTTATCGGCATAGCAATAGGTCAGATTATTTGCGTCCTTATTTCACTTATAAACGGAAACGGTGAATTTGTAGTATGTACACCTGAGTTTACAGAGCAGATTGGAAATGAAGCAATAGCAGGTGCAATCCAGACACTTCTTTGCGGAATTATGGGCAGTGGTTTTGCAGTAGCATCTGTAATCTGGGAGCTGGACAGCATAAGCATTGCCGCACAGACAGGCATCTGCTTCGGCATCTATGCAGTTGTAATGCTTCCCATTGCTTACTTCACGAACTGGATGGAACATTCGGTTGAAGGCGTGCTGAGTTACATCGGAATATTTGCAGCAATATTTGTTGCGGTATGGATAGGTCAGTACTTTGCCTGGAAGAATAAAATCAAGGCAATAAACGCTAAACTCGGCAATTAAATCAGATGGCGGATACGCAAAAGTATCCGCCATTTTTTGTGTCCCATAACAATCCCGACGGCAGATTTTCTGTCGTGAAAAAATAAAAAATCAGGCTGATATTGTTATATTTCAACAATGTCAGCCTGCTGTATTTAGTTAAAAGAAACGAAAGTAATGGAGCAAGGCATTTCCGTGAAAACATACGTATTTTTTACGGAATTTACAGATAAATTTGTAAATTTTGAGTATTGATTTTTAAGGTGTAAAAAGGTGAAAAAAGATACGAAAAAAGTATTCGAAAACATAGAAAAAGATACGAAAAAAACTGCGAGAAATTCGCTGTAAATCTCGCTTTGACCAAATAATTAAAATGGTGTATACTTGTGTTCAATCCGATATGAACAGGTCTGTGAACGAGTCGGATAAACACAAAAATCTTCGTTCGGAATTGGGTGAAAAAACATGAACAATATGAGTGAAATCAGAAGATTTATTGCTGCAAGTAGTCAGGTAAAAGAGCAGAATTCAGATGACAAAAAGGCGGATGAAATTGAGGCGGCTGTGATTAAAGAAATTCACGAACTATTCGGAAGAGGTCGTTTCGAGACTGAACACGGTGATAAGCTTAACTGCATTATCGATGTGATTATGAGCAATCAAAGTTTGTATAAATTCATCTCTGAAACCCCGTGTGATGAGTTTGAAATTATACTTGATGAAGCAGTTGATAATCAGAGCTTTATCGACTTATTTAAGTTCGTTAATGAGAGCAGTCCAAGACTTTCTGCATTGCGTGAAAGCAAGCGTAAGGCAGAAGAAAAGAAGCGTGAAAAAGCTGCAAAGAGCAAGCGTAAAAATGAACAGCCGCAGCTGTTCAACAGCACCGCAGGTACTGATGAAATCGAATGATTTCATCCGAAAAGGGGTCGCAGGGGAAAACGTTTGAAAACAATTTTTCAAACCGAGAGTAACCCAAAATTTTGGGCCCAAATTTTGCAAGCAAAATTATGGATTACGTCTTTGCCGACAAGCAGTATTTCTGCGTCGGCAAAGCGAGCTCTTGTCCCCCGCAAGCATAGCCTTTGATGTGTATTTTATTTTAAAGTGCATCACAAGGCTCTGCTTGCACTAGGTGGGGACTGCGATTTCCCGATTGAAAACAATGGTTGATTTGACGGCAGGAAAGTCATTTTCCTGCTGACAAATCGGCTGTGTTGAAACTGCCGGAAAGCCTTGTTGCGGCAGGGCATAATTATGACGTTATAATTTGACGAAAGGAATGATTGTTTTGAGTAAGAAAATCAGAAGTCACCAGGAAAATATATTCAAACGTATTACAGTAGGCTTCGATGAAAAGACATACAACGAACTGTGCGGACTTGCAAAAGAATTTGGTATGAGTTTATCGGCAGTAACAAGAATTGCACTTGAAGAAAATCTTAGAATATATTTTGGTAAAGTTAGGTACATAGACCGTGAGCAGGCAGAAGAAATCCGTAAAACATTGCTTGAAATTCTGGATAATTGCAGAAAGATTTACAACGAAATGAATCGTATTGGTGTAAACTATAATCAGGAAATTCGCCTTAAAAATGCAGAGGCGAAATGGAAGGAAATTAGTGCAAATAAATATATTTCCGACAAAAAGAAGCATAATGCACATATGGAATATGAAGCGGTAAAAAGTGATGTGGAAGCCAATACTTATTTTAGCAAGGAAGAAGTGGACACGCTGCTTGACCAGTACAAGAATGTCACCAAAACTATGCAGGAGTTAGTATGCCGTATACCACAGTGAGTCGTGTAGAAAACGGGAGGTCACTGCTTGAATATATATTGCAGGAAAAAGGTCACAACGGAAACGCAGTACGAAATATGATGAAATCATCGGTAGCGATGAATGACAACGAAGATTATGGCACGCAGATGGACAGGTATTGGCGCAGGGCAAGGTCAAATCATAAGGTTCAGATTATTCATATTATCCAGTCGTTTTCCCCGAAAGAATTCAGCCGTGACAACCCTGACGATGTGCTGAAAGTAAATATGATTGGGCAGGATTTTGTCAGTGAGCATTACAAGGACAGACAGGCTTTGATATGCACGCAGGCAGACGGAAAAGGCAAGTGTCTGCACAATCATATTCTCATAAATGACGTGTCAATGATTAACAGCAAAGGGTGCGACAATGAGGAGTATCACCATAAGAATGTCAGCGAGTGGTCAGATAAAATTGTTGCAAATTATATCATTCCCATTGAAGCGGAAGAGCCTGACGAAAAGCTCACTCGTACTGAAATTCTGAAGCGTGAAAATAAAAAGTATGTATACAAGGATGATATCCGCAAACGTGTAGAAAAGACAATGGAAAATGTATCAAGTGAAAAAGAATTCCTTGAGAAATTATTTGATAACGGTGTTGTTGCAAAAAAGAAAAAACGGGGAACCAAGGACAAAGAAGAATATTATTTATATGAACTTCTTGATTTATCTGAGGTACCTGAGGGGACAAGGCTTCCGAAATATAATTTGACAATAAAGTCGTACAATCTTGGTGCGGCTTACGGTCCGAAAGCGGTAAATGAAGCAGTTAAAAACTACAAATCTCCTAAGAGATGGAGTGGAGAAAAAGTTGTATTTACATCGGGAACATCAATGAATGTACCTGCAACTGAAACGGTTGAAAAGCAAGAAGTTGAATATGCACCCGAATACAAAAATTCTGTGTCAGCCGAAGAAAAAACAGCGGAAGAAATTGCTGCACCTGTTCAGCAGGTTGAGATTCAGCGAGCTGGAGTCCAGCTTGAACAGCAGGTGGTTGCTCCGCCTCCGATTGTTGATGAGGATGATGACGATGAGGAAATTGTGCAGAAAAAGGCTGCTCCGAAGGTTGAAGCTGCACGCAAGCCTACGGTGGAACAGAAGCTGAAGATTGATAGGAATCGGTTTGATAAACCTGTTGGAACAGTGGTTTATGACAGTGATATGGATAATGATGGGTATGGGAAATGATATTGGTGCACTCGGCAGCCTGGTGGTTGCCGAGTGGTGCATCGAGACTGTTTTACTCTCGCACAAGAAGGTACGTACTGCGTACCGCTAAAAAGGGAAATCTTTGCATAACCTAGGTGTATCGAATGTTGAAAGAAACAAGGACGGGCTGATTATAGCCGATGAGAAATATACGAATTTATGTATAGTAACTTTTAAAAAATGAGCAAAGTATTATGCCATTACTTATGGAATGTAGTGCGATGTGCTGTACTGTTTTTAATTGCCTATGATTTTGTATACAAAGCGTAAATTAGAGATTTAAACGCTAAATCAATAACTTTTTTATGAAATCAAGGGATAAGTCTTGACTTTTGAGGTATTATTATATTATAATGATACTTGATAGGAGCGTGAATGATATGTTATGTCAGTTTACTTTTAAGAATTTCAAGTCCTACAAAAATGAAACTGTTCTTGATATGCAGGCTATAGGAAATCAGAATTTTCAGGATACATTGCTTACAAGTGGAGAAGACAGCAAAGCTTTTCTGCCTGTTGCTGTTATTTATGGCCCCAATGCGGGAGGTAAATCAAATGTACTGGAAGCATTGAATTGTGTTACCTCTATTGTGATGAAGCCTATACTCATATTCAAAGATAAGCTGATA
>JAFSBM010000054.1 GCA_017437285.1 Ruminococcus sp.
CTACTACAACTACTACAACAACAAGCACAACAACAACTAAGACAACAGCTAAAACTACAGCAAAGCCTGCTGATTCACCTAAGACAGGCGACGGCAGAGGAATTGCAGTAGCAATGGCAGCACTTGTAGTTGCAACAGGCGTGTTTGCAGCAACAAGAAAAAGAGATGAATAATTGAAATTATCCGTGCAGAATCCAAAAGGTTTTGCACGGATTTTTATTTTTCAAAATCATTGACAAAAATATAACAGTATGGTATAATGTATGTATAATCTTCGGGGCAGGGTGAAAATCCCTACCGACAGTACAGCCTGTGAGCCGCTTAGGCGGTTGATTCGGTGAAATTCCGAAGCCGACGGTGAGTGCGAAAACGTCGCATAAGTCCGGATGTGAGAGGATTATCTGCTGATAAGACAGATTTTGTCCCCGATTTTTCGGGGATTTTTTTGTTGAAGGAGGTATGTATGTACCACGAGAAATTTATGGCGGCGGCGATTAAACTTGCGAAAAAAGGCATTGGATTTGTAAATCCAAACCCAATGGTGGGTGCAGTAATCGTCAGAAACGGTGAAATAATCGGACAAGGTTATCATAGTAAATGCGGAGAGCTTCACGCCGAGAGAAATGCTTTTGCGGATTGCGACAGCCGTGGAATTGACTGTGCAGGGGCGGATATGTACGTTACCCTTGAACCCTGTTGTCACTATGGAAAAACGCCTCCTTGCACAGAAGCTATTATAGAGCATAAAATCAAGCGTGTATTTATTGGCTCATCTGACCCTAACCCGCTTGTGGCAGGAAAGGGAGCCGCAATTCTCCGTGAAATGGGAATTGAGGTTACTGAGGGAATTTTAAAAGAGGAATGTGACAGCCTTAACGAGATTTTTTTCCATTACATCACGAAAAAAACGCCCTTTGTAACTATGAAATACGCAATGACTATGGACGGGAAAATTGCCTGTTTTACGGGAAAATCCCAATGGATAACAGGTGAAGCGGCAAGGGAAAATGTTCATCTTGACCGTTTGAAGCATATGGGAATTATGGTAGGAATCGGGACAGTTCTTGCGGATAATCCAATGCTTACCTGCCGTATTGAGGGCGGAAAAAATCCTGTTCGTATTATATGCGACACAAATCTGCGTACTCCATTGGACAGCAATATTGTCCGTACAGCTGGGGAAATTCCCACAATTATTGCCTGCTCAAAGGGCGATACAGCGGCATTTGAAGCGGCAGGCTGTCAGATTGTGCGAGTTCCCGAAAAGGACGGTCATATTGATTTGAATGAACTGATGATTATTTTAGGCAGGGATTTCAAAATCGACAGCATTCTTTTAGAGGGCGGCGGCGAGCTGAACTGGTCAGCCTTGAAATCGGGCATAGTCTGCAAGGTGCAGACATATATTGCCCCTAAGATTTTCGGCGGAAAGACTGCTCCTACGGCTGTTTCGGGAACTGGTGCGGCTTCTCCCGACGAGTGCGTAATGCTGTATGACAGGCAGATTAAGACAATTGGCGGCGATATTCTCATAGAAAGCAGGGTGAAAAATGTTCACGGGGATAATTGAAGAAATCGGCACGGTGAAGAATATTCAGCGTAACGGCAGCAATTCTTTCATTGTCATTGAGGCAAAAAAGGTGCTGGAGGACGTTCACCTTGGGGATAGTATCGCTGTAAACGGTGTTTGCCTTACAGTAACGAAAACTGACGGAAGTATTTTTCAGGCTGATGTTATGAATGAAACCCTCAGCCGTTCATCTTTAGGGGAACTCCGTCAGGGCAGCAAGGTTAACCTTGAACGTGCAATGGCGGCAAATGGGCGATTTGGCGGCCATATCGTTTCAGGACATATTGACGGTACGGGAACAATCACCGATATTGTCAATGACGGAATTGCCATATGGTACACGATTTCAGCAAATGCCGATATTATGCGGTATATCGTGGAAAAAGGCTCAATTGCAATTGACGGTATCAGCCTTACCGTAGCAAGAGTTACTGACAGGGATTTCAGCGTATCTGTCATACCTCATACCGCTGAAATGACCATTCTTTCCACAAAATCAAAGGGAGAGAGGGTCAATCTTGAAAATGATATTATAGGAAAATACGTGGAAAAGCTTATGAAGCCTGCTGAAAAATCGCAGAACAGCGGCATTGATATGTCTTTTCTTTCAAAAAATGGATTTGTTTAAAATTAAAGGGGATTTAATTATGAAAAAATTTATTTTAGCATCAACAGTTTTAGCCGCAATGGCTTTAAGTTCTTGTTCCGTAAAAGTAAACGGCAATGATATTCAAGTGAATGGCGATTGGAAATTTAAGCAAACTAAGTCGGAAACATTGAATATTGAGCCTGAAAAAGCAACAAAGCTTGATGTCAATATTAATGTGGGTAAAGTCAGCGTTGAATACGGCGATACAAAAAATGTTGACGTAGATGTGAAATTCACAAGCAATGGTGTAAATGAAGATAAGGTTAGTGCAGCCATTGAAAACGCAAAAATTATCACAGAAGTGAAAAATAAAACGGTTTATATCAAATCCGCTGAAAAGGATTTTGATACCCGTTTTGTAAATCTGACAGCTGACCTTGAAATCACCCTGCCAAGCGAATTTTCCGACTTTAACATTGAATCTGATGTGGGCGATATTCACCTCAATAAGCTGAAAGGTTCATTTGATGTTACAGCTGATGTGGGAAATGTCAAACTTGACAGCCTTGTGGGCGATTTCAAAGTAGATGCAGATGTTGGAAATATTGATTGCGATAATTTAACAATTAACGGCAATTCTGAAATTAATGCCGATGTGGGAAATATTGACATTTCCCTTGAAAGCGTTGATGAATGTAATCTTCAGCTTGTTGCAGATGTGGGAGATATTGATGTAGATACACAGGGACTTGATTATGAAGAAAAATCTGAGTCCAAGGATTATGTCGGCAAGAAACAAGTAGTTGTAATTGATGATAAATGTAATGTTACTCTTAAAGCTGATGTGGGTAGTGTTAAAGTAAATAAATAAGATTGAGGAGAATTTTTAATGTTTCAGTACAATACCGTAGAGGAAGCTCTTGAAGCTTTAAGAAACGGCGAAATTATCCTTGTTACCGATGACGAGGACAGGGAAAACGAAGGCGATATGATTTGTGCTGCTGAATATGCCACGACTGAGAATGTCAATTTTATGGCGGCTCAGGCAAAGGGGCTTATCTGTATGCCTATGAGCATTGAGCTTTGCAATAAGCTTCATTTAGGGCAAATGGTTGATTATAATACAGATAATCACTGCACAGCCTTTACTGTATCAATTGACCACGTTGAAACTACAACGGGAATTTCCGCAGAGGAACGTGGATTTACAGCACGTATGGCAGTTTCAGATGACGCAAAGCCCGAAGATTTCCGCCGTCCCGGTCATATGTTTCCGCTTATGGCGAAGAAAAACGGCGTTCTTGAACGTGAGGGGCATACAGAAGCTACAGTTGACCTTATGCGTCTTGCAGGCTTGAAAGAATGTGGTCTTTGCTGTGAAATTATGCGTGATGACGGCACAATGATGCGTGCGGAGGAATTGCAGAAAAAGGCTGTGGAATGGGGAATGAAGTTCATTACCATTAAGGCTCTGAAAGAATACCGCAAGGTTAACGAAACCCTTGTAGAACTTGCCGCAGATACGAAACTGCCCACGAAATACGGCGAATTCCGTGCTGTATGCTTTGTTAATAAGCTTAACGGTGAGCATCACGTTGCACTTGTAAAGGGCGATATCGGCAATGGTGAAGATATTCTCTGCCGTGTACACTCCGAGTGTCTTACTGGCGATGCTTTCGGCTCACTCAAATGCGATTGCGGTCAGCAGTTTGCCGCTGCTATGACGCAGATTGAAAAAGAGGGCAGGGGAATTCTGCTCTATATGCGTCAGGAGGGCAGAGGAATCGGACTTGTAAACAAGCTACGTGCCTATGAGTTGCAGGACGGCGGTATGGATACCCTTGACGCTAATCTTGCCCTTGGTTTCCCGGGGGATATGCGTGAGTATTACATTGGTGCGCAGATTTTGCGTGAACTTGGCTGTAAGACTCTCCGACTGCTGACGAACAATCCCGAAAAGATTTACGGTTTAAGCGGATTCGGGCTTGAAATCAAGGAGCGTGTGGCTATTCAAATGGACGCCACGGCTTACGACCTGTTTTATCTCAAGACTAAGCGTGACAGAATGGGGCATATTCTTGATTACTGATTGGCGGTGAGTAATTATGAAAGTTTTGTCGATTATTATTCTATCGTTAATGGCAATTATATTTGTATTATATTTTTGTGATTATTTTGTTTATCTCAAACGGGTAAAATATGCTGAAAATAAAGTAAAGCTAAAGGGTACCAATTATAAAACGAGTATACTATGGTGTGCGTTGAGTATCGGCTGGATATTAATATCAAGTTCACGATATAAAGAGGCTCGTATATGCGGCGATAGGAATGAAGCAGAATGGAATCTGGTTGTTCTAATAGTCTGGAGTATATGCTTGTTCTGCTATCTTTTCAGACTTTTGTTTGTAAGGTATATTTACCTAACAGGTAATTCTGTAATAGAATTCGGCAATTTTAAAAAGATGTGCCAGAAATCCAATTATAAATATCTGATTTCGGAAAATGGCGAAATACTTGAATTGTATTATAAAAATAATGATATTCCGTTAAGATATAAAATAATTGAAGATAAAGAACGCCTGGCGTTGATATTAAAAGAAAATTATGAGCAGTATTGCTCTGAAAACTGATTAAAGGAGTATTATAAAATGAACATTTACGAAGGCAATCTTATTCCAAAGGATGTAAGAATAGGAATCGTAGTTGCACGATTCAACGAGTTTATCACAAGCAAGCTTTTAGGCGGAGCTGTTGATACTCTCAAAAGACACGATATTTCCGAGGATTCCATTGATATTGCGTGGGTACCGGGAGCATTTGAAATTCCCCTTATTGCAAAGAAAATGGCAGACAGCGGCAAGTATGACGCTATTATCTGTCTTGGTGCAATTATCAGAGGCAGCACATCACACTATGACCTTGTATGCAACGAGGCTGCAAAGGGAATTGCTCACGTATCACTCAACAGTGATATTCCTGTAATGTTCGGCGTTATCACAACTGAGAACATCGAGCAGGCTATCGAGAGAGCAGGCTCCAAGGCTGGCAATAAGGGCAGCGAATGTGCAGAGGGTGCAATCGAAATGATTAACCTTATCAGAGAGATTGAGGACTAATGGCAAATCTTATTTTTGACTATGACGGCACACTTCATCAGTCAATGCTGACTTATGCCCCTGCATTTCGTGCAGCCTGCAAAATGCTTGCGGATAAGGGTTATATGGCTGAAAGAGAGTTTACCGATGAAGAAATAAGCTATTGGTTAGGCTTCAATTCAACGGATATGTGGAATAATTTTCTCCCCGATGTGCCTGCTGATGTCAGAGAAAATGCCCGAATATTTTTGGGGCAGGATATGGGACAGCGAGTGGAAAATGGCGAGGGAGCGTTATATCCCAACGCTGAAAAAGTCCTTGCAGAGCTGAAATCACAAGGGCATACCTTGATTTTCCTCAGCAATTGCCGTGTGAAGTATATGGAGCGACATTCGAGGGTGTTCGGACTTCACCGCTTTTTCGATTATTTCTACTGCTGTGAGGAATTTGATTTTATCCCGAAATATCAGATTTTCAGCTTATTCAGCTTGCAGCATAAGGGCGAATTTATCGTAATCGGCGACAGATTTCACGATATTGAAACAGCTGAAAAGAACGGCTTGAAGTCAATCGGCTGCGGCTATGGATACGGAAAAAAAGGCGAATTATCAGCGGCGGATATAATTGTTGACGATATAACCGAAATTCCCCAAGCCGTGAAAAATTTACTTTTATAATTAATACAGGCATTTCAACGCTTTAAACTGCGTTGAGATGCCTGCTTGCTTTTTATATGATTTTTATGCACGTTATCTACAAATAGTGAGAATACGATTTGTTGAAAATTGCCGAAATTATAATTATTTTGAGGAAATATTTGCAACGCTGTGCGGTTTATGGTATAATAAATAGGTGAAAGTATATAGAAATAAGGTTGTTTATATGAAAGGAAAAATGAAAGGAAATATAATTCTGCTGATTACGGCTTTAATCTGGGGTACAGCATTTGTCGCCCAAAGCGAGGGAATGAACTATGTGCAGCCGTTTACTTATAATGCTGTGAGAACGCTTCTGGGAGGCATTGTTCTGCTGCCGATTATAGCCATTTTCCGCCGCAAAGAACCGCAGGAAAATGGGGAGAAATCACGGAAATCCACCATAATCGGCGGTATCGTCTGCGGAATTTTCCTCTTTATTGCGGGTTCGTTCCAGCAATGCGGAATTGCAATGACAACCGCAGGAAAAGCAGGCTTTATAACCGCACTTTACGTGACTATCGTTCCACTCATCGAGGTCATACTCTATCGCAGGTCAAGCCTTAAAGTATGGGTATGCGTTATTCTTGCCCTTGCAGGTTTCTATTTGCTGTGCATAAAAGAGGGCTTCACCATTGGCAAGGGCGATTTGCTTGTGCTGTGCGGTGCGTTTTTCTATGCAGGTCACATTATGACAATTGACCGATTTAACGAGAAAAAAGCGGACGGAATGAAAATGTCGTGCATACAGTTTTTCACCGCAGGACTGCTTATGACGGTTTGTATGTTTCTTTTTGAAGAGCCGAAAATCAGCACCATTATGGACGCTAAATTTACAATTATTTACGCAGGCGTTATGTCCTGCGGCGTGGCTTATACCTTGCAGATAATCGGGCAGAAATACACGGACCCCACCTCTGCAACGCTGATTATGAGCCTTGAATCAGTTTTTGCGGCACTTTCAGGCTGGATAATTCTCAGCGAGGCATTTTCGCTGAAAGAGTTTTTCGGCTGTATTCTCGTATTTGCCGCTGTAATTTTGAGCCAATTGGGAGTTTTGCCCCTCCCTGAAAAAAAGGCAGGGCAATAACTACGTGTTTTAGTGTTGCCGAAACAAATCAAAAGGAGAAAATTTATGAAAAAACATCTCAGCAAAATTATTTTTGCACTTCTTGTTATTATATTTATAATAATTTGTGCAATAACCGCCCCAATTACGGAATCCGCAGGTACGCTGTGGTCACTTCTGCCGCCTATAGTTGCAATCGGACTTGCCCTCATAACAAAAGAGGTCTATTCTTCGCTGTTTATAGGAATTATCACAGGCGGAATATTGACCGCTGCCAATGCAGGGACAGGCTTTGAGGGAATGTTCAACACAATTGTTCAGGAAGGATTTATTGCCAATCTCTCTGACAGCTATAACGTGGGAATACTCATTTTCCTCGTTGTTCTCGGAGCAATTGTTGTACTTATGAATAAGGCAGGCGGCAGCCGTGCCTATGGAGAGTGGGCTGTATCTCATATCAAAAACCGTGCAGGAGCAAGCATAGCCACATTTTTCCTCGGTGTGCTTATTTTCGTTGACGATTATTTCAACTGCCTGACAGTTGGCTCGGTAATGCGTCCTGTAACCGATAAATACAAGATTTCACGTTCAAAGCTTGCATACCTTATCGACTCCACAGCTGCTCCCGTATGTATTATCGCTCCCATTTCATCATGGGCGGCAGCGGTAAGCGGAACAGTTGAGGGTGTAAACGGAATTCAGCTGTTTATCAGCACAATTCCTTATAATCTTTACGCTTTGCTTACCCTTATAATGGTTATTTTCGTTTCTACAACAGGTTTGGATTTCGGCTTGATGAAGCAGCATGAGATAAACGCAGAAAACGGCGATTTATTCACATCACGCAGCACAGTATATGCCGAAGATGACAAGCCCTCTCACACAAAGGGAAAGGTAATTGACCTTATTCTTCCCGTTATTATATTGATTACCCTCTGTGTAATTGGTATGATTTACACAGGCGGATTTTTCAGCGGCAAGGATTTCATAAATTCATTTGCTGATTGTGACGCATCATACGGACTTTCACTTGGCTCATTGGCGGCTCTTATAGTGATAATCGGTTATTTCCTTTGCAGAAAAGTTCTCACATTTACAGAGTGTATGGATTCAGTAGCGGCAGGCTTCAAGCAAATGGTTCCTGCTATACTCATTCTCACTTTTGCGTGGACTTTAAAAACAATGACAGGTTTCCTTGAAGCAGGTGTATTTGTTTCGGGACTTGTTGAGGGAGCGACGGTACTTGAAGTACTTCTTCCCCTTATTCTCTTTGTAGTGGCAATTGGTCTTTCATTTGCTACAGGAACTTCATGGGGAACATTCGGTATTCTTATTCCAATTGTAACAGATGTATTCAGCAAACAGCTTGAAGCAGTAACAGAAAGCGGTAATATTCCCTCAATGGTAATAATCTGCATTTCAGCTTGTCTTGCAGGTGCTGTCTGCGGCGACCATTGCTCGCCAATTTCCGATACAACGATTATGGCATCAACAGGCGCACAATGTGACCACGTAAACCACGTATCAACACAACTTCCCTATGCGATAACAGCTGCGGCGGTTAGTGCTATAGGCTATCTGCTGTCAGGTTTTGTGCAGAATGTATTTGTTGTACTTGGCAGTTCAATTCTTCTTATGCTTGTTGTTCTTATGGTATTGAAAATGATGACAGGCAAGAAAAAAGCGAAATAAAAGCAAAATAAGCGGCGGATTATATTCTGCCGCTTTGGTATTAGGCTGTATTGTGTAGCTGCAAATCAGAAATGTTATATTCTCTAAAAGAAAAGCGACTAAGATTTAATGCGATAGTCATATAGAAGTATTAAAAGCCGCTTTTGACATTAATTTCAAAAGCGGCTTTGCGCTACTTATGACGTTGACTTTTTATATCAACAATGCTATAATTAACTGACCGATAAACTTGAATTTGTGGAGTTGATAAAGCAATGGAAATAATAGCATATGAAATGAAGTATGTTAATGATAGTGTTGAAAAAAGTGATATTATTTGCATTCCTTTTGAAGTGGCGTTCTTTCAAGAATATATGAGAATATACAATGAATGTTTTTACGAAATGAGAAAAGCACTTGATATTCACCCATATAATTTTTTGAATGAGTACAAACAAATTGTTGAAAAGGTTAAGGATATCTATTTACTTATAAATCAAGGAGAAATCATTGGTTCAATTGCATGTTATGGTAATGAGATAGATGATTTAATAGTAAACAAGAAATTTCAACATAAAGGATATGGCAAACAGCTTTTATTATGGGGAATGCAACATATTAGAGAAAAAGGCAATGAACCGATTACCTTACACGTTGCAAAATGGAATAACAATGCTCTTATGTTATACAAGAAAGTAGGATTTGAAATTGCGACTGTTGAAAGGGTTCGCTAAATTCCAATTTGCTGAACTGAATATAAAAGAAACTCCAGAGAAGACGTTTTCTTCCCTGGAGTTTCTTCTTTATGGCTACCGCTCTTTCTCTCAGTCGCTTGTTTTTTTGCAGTTGTGTTAATCGTCAATCTTAAAGACCTTTGTTTTGAGTCTTTCCTCAAAAAGTTCAACGGGGAGCGGCTTGTCAAAGCGATATCCCTGTGCATAGTAGCAGTTATTTTCCTTCAAAAATGCAACGTGTTCGGTAGTTTCCACACCCTCAACCATACATTCAAGCCCCATTTCCTGAGCAAGAGAAATAACGTGCTTCAAAACAGTCTTTTTCTTGTCGCTGTACTGTTCGTCCTTGACGGGGAGGAAGTTGCGGTCAATCTTCATTGTATCCCATGGCAGGTCACGGATGAGATTGATTGAAGAATATCCTGCACCGAAATCGTCAATAGATGTGCAGATTTTAGCCTCATGCAACGCTCTTACAAGCTTCATGAGTTCGTGCAAATCCATTTCAGATGTAGTTTCGGTAATTTCAATTTCAATATATTTAAATGGAACATTATACTTTGCGATAGTGCTGATAATCTGCTTTGCAAGTGTTGGATTTGCAAGATTTACTCTTGAAAGATTTACAGAAATTTTGACTACATCAAGACCATTGTCAAGCCAGCGGCGGATATCACGGCAAACGTGTTCCAGCATATACATATCAAGTGTACAGATATTACTGCTTTCTTCAAGATAAGGTATAAAATCGTTGGGAGGAATGAGTTTTCCGCCGTGCATCCAGCGGCAAAGTGCCTCAGCACCGCATAATGAGTAATTCTGGAGTTCAACCTTTGGCTGATAATAAATCAGAAATTCTTCATTTTCAATGGCAGAGTTGAAATTATCATCAATCATGCGATTGCGTTCTTCCATTTCCCTTACCTTTGCGTCATAAATAATCTGGTTGCAGCTATGCTTATTTCTGGTCATATTAAGAGCAAGTGACGCTCTGTCGATAATCGAATCGGGAGTACGACATTCTTCAAGGATATCGAAGTAGCCTGCTCTTGCGGATATTTTAATAAAAGGCGTTTTAGGATTAGCCGTTGGAATTTCTGTACCTGCAAGGTAGTTATATGCTGTATCAAACTTCTCATTTGGGAAAATCATAAGGAAGTTATCTCCGCCAAGACGGCACACGTAGCTGTTTTTGCCCAAGGTTTCGACAAGTCCTTTGGCAAAGGTACGCATAACATTGGTAGCTTCATCTCTGCCAAGAATTCTGTTAACCAGGGAGAATTTTCTCAGATTGAAGCGACAGCAGAAATATTCTGCTGCCTTGCGTTGTGCAAGTAGCTGTTTCACCATTTTCAGGAGAAATTTAAGATTATAAACCCCGAGGTCAACATCGTGATACATAAGGTCATCGCAAAGAGACATAGCTCTTGCTCTGCCGTTGAAAATAAAGAATGTGGTGAGGAAAATGTCGATATTTTTTATTTCCTCGTCAGTCCACGGAGCAGCTCCCTTATGCTGATATACGTTATAATTGGCAATACCGCCGGGAGTGTGCTTTTTAATGGAGTATGATAATTTTTCGTCATACTCGCCCTCAGAGAAATATGTTGTCTGACGTGTAATGCAGACACCCTTGTTAAGCTCGGGAGATATTTCAATAGAGGCATGAAAATAAGAAATACCCATAGCTCGGCATATATCCGTTACAGCATCAGTAATACTCGGATCAAGTATATCCGTATTAGTTTGCTCCATTTTACGAATAAAATCAGGAAATAATTCGCTGAAGCGAGTATTAGTTTCATTTTTCATTTAATTCACCTTCAAATCTAATTGCGGTATACTCAGATTTATCGTAATGGTAGATTCATCTGAAATACCGAAGCTTAAATTTCCGCTAAGCATTTTATCTATTATGTATGTGATAAGAGATGCTCCTTCAGGTACATTGTCTTTTTCAAGCCTGAATTTTTCTTTTATTTCATTAAGCTTTTCTGATGTATTATTGCCGCTGTAAACGGAAAGTTTCATACCCAGTGTATGGGAATAATATGTTTGTGAGCATGAAAAATCAATATTCAGAGTTGAATTCATATTGTAGGGAGCGACAAATGAAACAATTCCCTCAATGACATACTGTATAGCAGAGGGATTGCCGAGAAGCTCAGGTGGAATTTGGTTCAGAATATTGATTTCTGCGGTTATGTCGTGTTTTTGACAAATAACCTCAATACCTGCTTTGATACTGCTTGTAAGCTCGTGAATATTGTAAATTCTTTCGATGCTGAAATCTTCGGGAACTGCTTTTGCTTTGGAGTAGAAAGACTCGGAGCGAAGCTGATTACTTTTGATAAGTATATAGTTTTTGTCAATTGCAGCAGAAATAAGCTTTGCCATAGAGTGAGTGTACTCTGCAATGTGCTGTATTTCATCAGCTGTTTTGTAGTATACGGAAGAATTTTCATAAATTTCAGTATTATCCTCATCAATACAAAGAATCTGACCGCATACAAAAGCACCGATAAACTGCTCTTTCAGCATAATCGGAGCAACTATGGAGTAAAGACCTTCGTGGCATTTCTGGATAAACGGCTGATTATCAGAAATACTTTTCTTAGCTCCTGTAATAAAAAAGCTCATACATTTGGAAATGCTGTTGGTGGAGGTGCGGCTCACGTTATTACAGTTTTTGGAAAATCCGCTTGGACGAGTAATACAGCTGCCCTCTGAATTGGTAATTACAGCCGCTATGCCGCTGTATTTTGAAAAAGAGTCCTGAAAACCCTGTAATAGTTTGATATCAATTATATCTTCTAAATTATAATCGTGCATTTTATCACCTCTTGATGTGTTTTGTGCTTATCGGAGTGTAACCGTTATTTACGCATACCCGATGTAAAATACTGTTGTACAATTTCAACAGGGAACATTTCGGCTCTTATTTCTTATTTTATATTATAGCACATTAATTGAAATATTTCAAGGTGTTGTAATAAAAGGTTACAATTTGTTTATAATTTAGTTGAAATGAACAAAAAAGAGATAGTTTTTTATATGAATAAAACAATGAAAAGCTGTCAATTAATAGAAAAATGCTGTGTATCGTTAATTAAACAAAAAATTATACATATGTGCTATAAATTTACAAAATATTTCGATTTTTTTATTGCAAGGGTATAGACAATTTTAAAAAAATATGTTATAATGGTAGCGTATAAAAGTATAGGATGGTTTTTTTGAAGAATTATTTTGCGGTGTAATAAGGGTTTTTAGAGATGCTCATGTGTAAATTTGAATGAAACGGGGAATGAAAATGAAAAGGATTTTGATTTCCGCCATTGCCATTTTTTCGATGTCAGGTATGGTAATGCCTTCAGCTTTTGCAGTCGATGAATCGGTTGCGACAAATGAATCAATAGTCATCGGAAATGATTTTGAGGACGGTAATGCAGGAAAATGGCTGCCTTTTGGAAACTGCTCAATTGCAGTTGATAATACAAACGGTCATGGCAGTACAACAAGCTTAAAAACTACTGATCGTGTCAGAAATTATGAGGGACCGTCAATTCAGAGTTCAGATATGCTTACTCCCGGTTCTGAGTATAATGTAAGCGGATGGGTGTATTTGTATGCTGACTCACCGCAAACAATATCTTATACGCTGAAAACACTGGATAGTTTTGGAACTGATACATATTCACAGATTGTATCTTCTGAAATTGAGCCTCAGCAATGGGTTAATGTAACGGGTTCAATTATAGTTCCTGAGGATGCCCTGACATCTCTCCTTTATGTAGAGTGTGAAAATGAAACTGTTGATTTTGCTATTGATGATTTTTATGTTTTGGGAGATGATTCTGCATTCACTAATCAGAATGGCACGGAATTCAGCGACAAAATCTTTATGGATTTTGAAGATGATTTTGACGGCTGGTGTGCAAGAGGAGATATTACAGTTGTCCATACTGATGAATTCAGCGAATCGGGAACACATTCTATTTATTCCACAAACAGAACGGCGGTATGGAATGGACCAATGGTCAATATTTCCAGTCTTGTTGAAAAGGAAGAAAGCTACTATTATTCGGCATATGTAATGTATAACGGAAGTGAGTATGAAAATTCCCACGGATTCAGACTGGAAATGCAATATACTCAGAATGGTGTTGCATCTTATAATCTTGTTGCCGCAAAAACTGTAAGTAAGGGAAAATGGACAAAGATAGAGGGATATTTCACAATTCCAAAAGAGGCACAGAATATATGCCTTTATATGCAGACTGATAACATTGCAGAGGGTGCAGCGGCTACCAATGATGATAAAATGTCATTTTATTTGGATAATGTGAGTATTATAAAAGCCTCTATAGTAAAAGAGGCTCGCAAGGTGCAAAAAATCATAATTGCAGCCTGTTGTGCAGTGGCATTAATAATTATTCTTCTTGTTGCAAGAGTAGTTTATAAGCGTATCAAAAAGAAGAAAGAGGCATTGGAGCTTGCATCAAAAGACGCTATGACGGGAGCATACAACAGAAACCGTTATGAGCAGAAAATTGCGGAACTGAAAGAAAAAACGGAGCATTGCAAGAAACTTTATTTTGCTTTGTGCGATGTGAATTTCCTTAAATACCTCAATGATAATCACGGTCATAAGACAGGTGATGCGGCAATTATCAGATGTGCGGATATGCTCAAAAATATTGTGGGCGACTCAGGAGAAGTTTACCGTATAGGCGGCGATGAATTTGTTTGTATGTCTGAAAAGCCTATAGCTGAAAAAATTCTTGAAGCTGCTGAAAATGAGAGCAAAATTGACAAGGGCTATCCATTTATGGTAGCTTGCGGATTTGCACAGTATGACGAGGAGAAATATCCTACAATTACTGAAATAATAGCAGGCTGCGACAAGGAAATGTACGCACATAAACAAAAAATAAAGGCTGAAAATCAAGAGTTTTCACGTAAATAACAGTCGGGCATCTCTAAAAACCCCTTTTGAGAAAAAGCAGCTATGCATATCATCTGCTTCGTCAACCTCCCTTGGAGTGCGGCAGCACGCCTGCGGAAGGTTTCCTTGCAGCTGCCATACCTATCTGCTTTTTCTTTAATCAAACGGGTTTTTAGAGATGCCCAGTCGATAAAATTACACAGCAGGCATTGTGACGCATAGAAAAAAGCGTTGCGATGCCTGTTTTACATATGGGTATCTCTAAAAGTCAAAATTTATGGTTAGAAATGCTCAAAATCAGCAAGAGAAAGTTAAAATAAAAAAATATATAAAACTACTGCGAGATTTGGCACATTAGTGTTGTCTAATAAGTGAAAAGAAAATCCGGATTACTTTTCAAGGAGAAAATAATGGATAACGGTGAGAGAAATTATACCCGTTTTCTGCAAGGCGATAAGGAGGGTTTTATCGAACTTATTGAAGAATTTGAAAAAAGCCTGATACTATTCATAAACAGCTTTGTCAATGATTATCACTATGCGGAGGAAATAGCTGACGAGGTATTTCTGAAACTGTATACCGCTAAACCAAAGTTCAGAGGAGATTGTGCTTTCAGGACGTGGCTTTATGCAATGGCTAAAAATATAGCCGTCAATTATATGAAAAAGCATAAAAAAAGCAAATTATCCTCTCTTGATGATTATTTCTATCTGTCAGATGAAACAGATATTGAAGCTGAATACACAAAATCAGAGGATAAGGCAAATCTGAACAGGGCAATTCAGCGGTTGAAGCCTGAATATGCACAGGTTTTGCATCTCATATTTTTCGAGGAGCTTGATAATCCCCAAGCCGCAAGGATAATGGGAAAAACTAACAGACAAATTTCAGATTTAATTTACAGGGCGAAAAATGCCCTTAAAGCAGAATTGGGAAAGGAGGATAAAAATGAGCAGACTAAGAGAAAAGGCTGAATTGATTATGAAATACGGCGATAGTGTTATAGCTGAAAAACAGCGTAAAACTGCCGTTATCAAGTGTACAGCCTATTCTGTTTCGGGAATTTGTGCGGCGGCAGGTATTAGTTTCAGCATATGGAATAACGATGCGATTAAAAATTCTGCCGATTTTGATAAATACAACTCATCAAGCGTTGTGGATAATCCCACGGAAAGCGGCACATTTACAATATCCTCCGAAAGTACAGTTGAAACCACAACTTCAACTGTTGCCAATATTACCGTAAATTCTGCGGAAACAAGTGAAATCACAACTGCTGAACCTCCCCACACGCAAGAGGCGGCAGTTTCAGATATAACCACGAAAAAGACATCAGCGGCAATAAGGACAACTGCCGCATATACGCAAAATACCGCCGCTATTACGGAAACTGCAACTGTCACAACTACGCAAAATACCGTTACTATAACGGAAACACAGCTTGCGGAAACTGTAACTGTTATAACTACGCAGACTACTGCAAAAGATGAGCCGACATCAGTGACGACTACCAAAAAAATTAATCCGACAACAGTAAGCTCAACTACTAAAGCACCGCCCTCAGGAGGTGAAATTGAAGAATTGACAACAATCGGCACCAGTGTACCCTCCATACCCGAAGGTATTACAACTGAAATAACAAGCACAACATCAGGTAATACCTTCTTACCCGAAACGGTAAGCCTGCCGGAGTCGTTCACATCAGCGACAACTGCCGCAACAGGAGAACAATCGTCAACAACAACTACAACAGGCAGAAATCCAACTACAATTCCAGCCCTCGACATTATAACAAATGGTGCCGGAAAATTTATCGGCATTTCATATGATGGTACAAATTATTATAAAGTATCTGAGGAAGTTGATACCTCATATTTAAGCCGTGACAAGAGAAAGTATTTAGGCTATGTTTACTATAAAGGCAAAAACTATGGTTCATTGTATTATGTCTATGACTACAAGGAACAGGGAAAGCCTGCCTTGATTTTAGGTGTATACAACAGCAGAAGTTATAGATTATTTCTTATGGATTAAATTTACAGGAGGCGTTTCCTATGGCTTTGAATTTTTCCACACGCATATGAATTTAAATTTAGAATTAAGGAGGACTCACTATGAAAAAATTATTATCTTGTGTAACAGCGGTTTGCCTTGGAGCATCCATGGCTGCCCCAATGGTTTCAAATGCGATTTATTGTGTTCACGATGCCAATAACCCTGCACTTAATAAGTTTAATGATAAAGAAAAGTACGTGGAAATAGACAACAGATTTAAAGAGCTAATTTTTATAACAACAGGCGAAGTTTTAAATCCATGGGATGATGAAGAAATCAACGAAGCTGTTCTCTATTCAGATATCGGCGGAAATACAATTTTTGCCCTTATTCCTATTAATTTAATGGGATATGGCGAAGATTATGTTTCTGTAGGATTCAATCTTGCAGAAGATGCGGCGGTAGAGCAAGTAGGTGAGGTTCTCGGTGAAAATTTTACGGTATCAAATTATGTTAACTCGACCAATTATAAATACCTGTTAAAATGTCCTCGTGCAGATATCAAGGAAATTTGCAATATTCTGAAAGAAAATAAACTTATTGAAAGCTTTGTGATTCCAAGGGGATTTGTCCAGATTACGGAATATTCTACTTGTACAAATAATGGTTTTGAATATATGGTTACTGAGGAAGAATATAAAGCTTTAGAGGAATATGTGGTCGAAAACAATTTAGGTGAACTTGTTTTCTTAGGAGAGAATTCAAAAACTTGGTCTACTTATAAACTTGATATAGATGCAATTGAATCAGTTGAAGAAAAATATGATGTTGCTTTTGATATATTCAAGCATACAGGTGTAAGAGCGTCATTTACAAGTCCTGCAACATTGAAAAAAGTCGGAATAGGTGATGTAGATGTATTTAACGCTATGGACGGCGACGCAAATAACGATAAAATCACATCAATTGCCGATGCCGCCGCAATAATGCAGGCTATAGGCAACCCCGACAAGTATGCATTATCTGAACAGGGCGAGTTCAACGCTGATTTTGCTTGCGACGGAATTACAGTTGACGACGCTGTGGCAATTCAGAAAAAACTTACAGAATTAAAATGAATAAAGGAGGATTCACTATGAAAAAAAGATTATTATCCCTTGCATTATCCGCAATTACAGCAATTTCATCTATATCAGCTATCACCGCAAATGCCTCACCGGATTGGTATTGGGGACGGCTTGACGAAGAAAAAATAGCCGAAACATTTGGAGATTGCACGCAGCTGGAGGGGCAGGATTGGCTTGGATTCGATAAGAATACAAAGTGCGTTTTTTTAAGTAACGAAAATCCTGATTCCGAAAATGTAACAATATTTGAGGTTTATCGTCTGTGCGATTCCATATCGGTTGAGTTTAACGCAAATACAGATATTGAACCGATAAAAGATAAAATAAGACAATTGGACAGCAGTCTTGAATTAAGGTCTTATTTGATTGAGCCAAACAAAACAAGACTGATGCTGCATATTAACTGTGATGTAATATTACCTGAAACCGCAAAAGAAATCCGAGAAATAGTCGGAAATGATATTTTCAAGTTCGGGTATGGATACAATAGAATATTGTATAGGACAATTTATTATGATTATATGACAAAATATCCTGTTAAACATGTAAATCAAGAGGAAAAAATTCTCGAATATGCCGAGGCACATAGTGATATTTTTGATGTTTTAAGAACCGATTATAATTATGAAGGCAGTTGCATTTCCCTCGTTCCTAAAAAGGAAGTAACAAAAATTGAGCATATAGAGCTTGCAAAGAAAATTTTTGAAGAAACAGGATGTAGTACGGATGGTATTTCTCCGGAACTTGCAAATCCTCCACTCGGCGGAGTAAGCCTTGACCTCACCGACTATCTCAACGGCGACGCAAATAACGATAAAATCACATCAATTGCCGATGCCGCCGCAATAATGCAGGCTATAGGCAACCCCGATAAGTACGCTCTTTCCATGCAGGGCGAATTCAACGCTGATTTTGCTTGCGACGGACTTACAGTTGACGACGCTGTGGAAATTCAGAAGAAACTTACAGAATTAAAATGAATAAAGGAGGATTCACTATGAAAAAATTATTATCTTGTGTAACCGCAGTTTGCCTTGGAGCATCCATGGCTGCCCCAATGGTTTCAAATGCGATTTTTAACTTGCAGGATTCCGACAGTCCTGCCCTTGAACCTTTTAAGAATACTGAAAAGTACATTAAAATTGATGATAGATTTAAAGATCTTATTTTCTGTACAACTGGAGAAATTATACTTCCATGGGATGATGCGGAAATAGAAGATTCTGTTCTCTATTCCAATCTCAGCGGCACCGAAATCTATGCTCTTATCCCCAGACAATTAAGGGGATATAAAGAAGGTGAAGCACCTGCTGTTTTCAATCTCACAGAGGGTACAACTATAGAGCAGGTTAACACACTTCTCAGCGAAAAATTCGGAGAGGAATATAAGATTTCACACTATTATCACAACATCAATTATAAGTATCAGTTTGATGGCAGAAAAGAATATTTCAAGGAAGTATGCCAGCTTCTGAAAGATGAAAATTTCATTGACAGCTTCGTATTACCAACGGGATTTATTCAGATTGCGGAATATAATACATATGCAGAGGAAAACGTTCTTCAGTATTCGTATTTGTTAGAGGAGCAGTATAATGTTCTGGAGAAATATATTTCTGAGAATAATCTTGGCGAATTGACTTGTCTGGAAAAAAATTCAATAACAACATCATACCTTTTTGAACCGTCTGAATTTGAAGCTGTTGAAGAAAAATTTGATATTGCACTTGATATATACAAAAAAACAGGGATAAGACCAGGCTACTTTATGCTTGAGGCAGAAAACATAACAGACACAAACAATATTGACGTGTTCAATTCTATTGACGGCGACGCAAACAACGATAAAATCACATCAATCGCCGATGCCGCCGCAATAATGCAGGCTATAGGCAACCCCGACAAGTATGCATTATCTGAACAGGGCGAATTCAACGCTGATTTTGCTTGCGACGGAATTACGGTTGACGACGCTGTGGCAATTCAGAAGAAACTGACAAATATTGAATAATATAACAAAAGGGAGCGTCATGCTCCCTTTTGGCTTTATACCCTTATGATGAAAATTTAAGGAAATTTTTATTTCAGCTATTGCATTAAATGATAAAAAGTGTTATAATATAATTTGGTATTATTTTTTAGAAAGAAGTGGTCTTTATGACAAAAATTACAATATTTTCAGGTTTCCTCGGTGCAGGAAAAACCACACTTATAAAAAAGCTCATCAAAGAGGGTTACAACGGTGAAAAACTCGTTCTTATCGAGAATGAGTTCGGACAAATCGGCATTGACGGCGGATTTCTCAAAGATGCAGGAATTGAAATAACTGAAATGAATTCAGGCTGTATCTGCTGTAGTCTTGTAGGCGATTTCGGCAAGGCACTTGTGCAGGTTCTTGAAGAATACAAACCTGACCGCATTATTATCGAGCCATCGGGCGTAGGCAAGCTCAGTGACGTAATTGCGGCAGTTCGTAAAATAGACAGCCACGATGTTGAACTTGACGGCTTTACAACAGTAGTTGACGCTAAGAAGTGCAAGATGTATCAGAAGAATTTCGGCGAATTCTTCAACAATCAGATTGAACACGCAAGCTGTGTAATCCTCAGCCACACAGGTGGACTTTCACAGGAGAAAATCGCAGATGCAATTGAAATTGTACGCAAGTTCAACGATACTGCTCCCATTGTAACAACTGACTGGGACGAGCTTAGCGGCAAGCAGATTGTTGATGCAATGACACAGAAGAATACACTTGAAAATGAGTTAAAGGAAATGATTGAGCATCAGCATCATCACCATGAGGAGGGTGAGTGCTGCTGCGGTCATCATCACGACCACGACCATGAACATCACCACCATGAGGACGGCGAATGCTGCTGCGGTCATCATCACGACCATGAGCATGAACACCACCACCATGAGGAGGGTGAATGCTGCTGCGGTCATCACCACGACCATGAGCATGAACACCACCACCACGAGGACGGAGAATGCTGCTGCGGTCATCACCACGACCACGGCCATGAACATCACCACCATGAGGAGGGTGAGTGCTGCTGCGGTCATCACCACGACCATGAGCATGAACATCACCACCACCATGCAGATGAAGTATTCACAAGCTGGGGTGCTGAAACTCCAAGACCTTACACAATTGAGGCTATTACAGCGGCTCTTGAAGCACTTGCAGATGAAGAAAAGTTCGGCATTGTATTAAGAGCAAAGGGAATTGTAGCAGCTGAGGACGGAAAGTGGATTCACTTTGACTATATCCCAGGCACTCCCGATGTACGTTACGGAACAGCAGAAACTACAGGCAGACTTTGTGTAATCGGCTCAAAACTCAACGAAGAAGCCGTTGCAAAGCTTTTCTGCCTTTGATTAAGGAGATAGATTATGCCTAATTTCAATCAGGAACCAATTCCCGTATTTTTATTTTTAGGATTTCTTGAAGCGGGAAAAACCCGTTTTATACAGGAAACAATGGAGGATAAGCGATTTAATTCAGGTGAAAAAACTCTTATTCTCTCTTTCGAGGAAGGAATTGAGGAACTTGATACTTCACGTTTCCCTTATAAGGGCAAAAATGTAACATTAAAGTCAATTGAAGATAAAGAGGAAATGAATATTCCTAATCTTGCACGTATTGCCTATGAATCAAGAGCAGAAAAAATCGTAATCGAGTATAACGGTATGTGGCAGGTTACGGAACTTCTGGCAAATATGCCCGATAACTGGGGCGTATATCAGGTGATGTTCTTTGCTGACGGTTCAACATTCCTCAACTACAACGCAAATATGAGAAGTCTTGTGGTTGATAAGCTGAATTTTGCGGAACTTACAGTTTTCAACCGTTTTGAAAAATCCTTTGATGTGCAGGAATTCCACAAAATTGTAAGAGGTGTAAGCCGCAGAAGCGAAATCTGCTATGAGTACACTGACGGACAGGTTGCCTATGATGACATTGAGGATCCTCTGCCCTTCGATATTGAGGCTGACCACATTGTAATTGATGACCGTGATTATGCAATCTGGTACAGAGATATAATGGACGAACCTGAAAAATATGACGGAAAGAAAATCACATTCAAGGGACTTAGTGCGATAAATAAGAAATTCCCCGAGGGCAGTTTTGCTTTCGGCAGACATATTATGACCTGTTGTGTTGATGATATTCAGTATTGCTGGGCAGTTGCAGTATGGGATAAGCCTGTGGACTTTGACCCGAAGAAATGGCATATTGTAACAGCTGATATAAAGGTTCAGAAGCACAAGGTTTACAAGGGAGCAGGCCCTGTTCTCTATGTCAATTCTCTTGAACCCGCAGAAGCACCTGTACAGGAAGTTGCTACATTCTATTAAGCGTGTTGACACAAAGTTGCTGCACGGATATTCGAGCATAATTTTGCTGAGAACAAGGCAAAATTATGCAGGCGTGCTGTCGCACGGCAAATATTTTTAACGAAGTTATCGGCAAAATTTGCCGAAAAATATGGGCGATTGACTTTAGTGTCAATACGCTTGAATAAGGTGATAAAAATGAATAATATAAAAATCGGATTTATCGGTGCCGGAAATATGGGTGCCGCAATTATGAAAGGCATTTCCAAAAGCGAAGCAGGAAAAAATATTGAGCTTTATGCATTTGACCCCGATTCAGCAAAGATTGAAAGCCTTGCTGAATACGGTGTTAACCCTTGCAAAAACGAAGTTGAACTTACAGAAAAATGCGGATATATTTTCCTTGCAGTTAAGCCGCAGATTATCGAGGGTGTAATTGAAACAGCTGCTCCTGCTGTAACTTCTGACAAGGTTATCGTATCAATTGCCGCAGGAATTACCGATGAATTTATTGCATCAAAGACAATTCCCGAAGCTAAGGTAATACTGGTTATGCCCAATACTCCCTTGCTTTTGGGTGAGGGTGCGTCTGCACTTTCTAAAAATGAAAATGTAACTGATGAAGAATTTGAAGTAATTCTCAATGTATTCCGTGCCTGCGGAAAGGCAGCAGTTGTTCCAAAGGATAAAATGAAGGAAATTATTGCTATAAACGGCAGCAGTCCTGCATTTATTTATCTCTTTGCAAAGGGATTTGTGGACTATGCAAATTCCGTGGGAATTTCCGCTGATTCAGCATTGGAGCTTTTCAGTCAGAGCCTTATCGGTTCTGCAAAGATGCTTACAGAGTCGGGATATACTATTGATGAACTTATAAAAATGGTATCCTCTCCAGGCGGTACAACTCTTGCAGGACTTGACAAACTCTATGAGGGCAAGCTTGAAGATACAGTAAAGAACTGCTGTGAAAGCTGCACAAAGAGAGCATACGAGTTATCAAAGTAATAATACCTGTCCATTCCGCATATTCTTGAATATAAGGATATGAAAGGAATGGTGACAATGAAAACAATCAAAAGCAGTATTTATTTATCTAATGAAAAAAGCGGAGGGTGGATATTCCCGTTGCTTATAGTTGAGCTTTTGGGAATTTCCCTTGGAGCATTTTTTGCTGCGAATTCCGAAAACAGCGGTATTTTGCGTAAATACATATGCCCCGAAGTATACGGCGGAGCATTTTTACAGGTATTCCTGACCGCCTTTTCCGCCTATTTCGCATATCTTCTGCTGTCATTTCTTCTCGGCTTATTTCTTTTCGGACAAGGGGGCGGAGTTCTTCTCCTATGCTGTCTTGGTGCGGAAATTGGCTGTACAGCATCGCATATGTATATGGAAAACGGCACAGCTGCAATTATGTGGATAATACTGCTTTATCTGCCGACAACGGCGGTTATATCGCTTATCGGCATACTTTCCGCACGGGAAGTTATACGCAATTCAACGGCATTGCTGAAAAGTACAGTATCATCAGCAGAGCCGCCGCCGTTGAAAAGCTACTGCCTGCGGTTTATTCTGCTTACCGTGGGGGCATTGCTTTTATCGGCTTTATATGGTTTAGCAAATCATTTTATTTAGGGCATCTCTAAAAACCTCACTCACGGCTTTATTTCCCTCGTGTACCGTTTTTTAGAGAATTCCAGTGTTTTAATGTTTAATGGAGGAAGTTTTAAAGTGGGTTTATTTAAAGGTTATGAAAGTTCAGGTCCGGGTATTTCAAAATATGCTCCTAAGAAAACGGGAATTGCCCTGTTTTTCGATATATTTTTCAGCAAATTCTGGAAGCTTATAGGACTTAATATGCTGTTTTTCATATTCTGCATACCTTTGGTTATAGCTTTGTTTGCAATTTTGTTTATAGAAAATGTAAAGGTTATGTTTGCCGTAGTACTTCTTATGGGATTGACTTTCACGGTTTTCATAGGTCCTGCAATGGCGGGAATGACTAAGGTAATCCGCCTTTTTGTATTACAGAAGCACACCTATGTTATACGTGATTTTTTCAAGGGTTTCCGTGAGAATTTCAAAAAAGCAGTTGTAGTGGGTGTACTTGATGTAATTGCAGCATTATCCGCATTTTCCGCTTATAATATCTACCCCGACTGGGCAGAGCATTACGAGAATAAGCTGTTTTATGTACCTTTGGTAATTTCAATGAGCGTTGCACTTGTAATTCTTCTGATGAATTATTATGTGTTCCTTATGATGACAGCAACGGATTTATCCCTTAAAAATCTTTTCAAAAACTCCTTTGCATTGGCATTTGCGGCATTGAAGCAGAATGTGATTTCCACAATCTTTTTTATATTTTTCGCATTATTTACTGCGGTTATGATAATTATTGCCGTTCCCATTGCACTTACGGTTATGCCGTTTTTCCCCTTTGCAGTTTCGTGGTTTATCGTATGTTTCAACTGTTACCCTGTAATTCAGAAATATGTAATCAATCCTTTCTATGACAGCAGGGGCGAGGTTAATCCCGAACTTACAGACGGCACAGATGAAATTGAAGAAGAACAAATATTTGAAGATATGGGCGGCAAGGAAAAGCCTATAGAAAAACGCAAAAAAACAAAGGGCAAGAAAATATCTTAAATTATATACCGCACGGAGATTACTTCGGGCGGTATTATTGCTCCACCAACTAAACCTTGCCGTCAAATACTCGGCATAAAGAAAATTTTTCTGCGTCAGAAAAACTTGAAATGCGACAGCATTCCTGCCTTTTTCTTCCTTGAAAAATTCCCTTTCTGCTTTCGTCTTTTTGGCAAGGTATAATTGGTAGAGCAATATATTAGGAGCTGATTTTATGAGGATTTTGCATCTTTCCGATTTGCACATCGGAAAAAGGCTTAAAGAGTATTCAATGCTTGAAGACCAGAAATATATTTTGTCACAGATACTTGAAATATGTGACAATGAGAAAATTGAATGTGTTGTAATTGCAGGAGATGTTTACGACAAAACTGTTCCGCCAGCCGAAGCAGTAATGGTTTTTGACAATTTTATTTACAGCGTAACTGAAAGAAAAATTCCTGTTGTGATGATAAGCGGAAACCACGATTCAGCGGAGCGAATTGCCTTTGGCGGACGAATTATGTCAGCAGGCGGAGTTTATATTTCTCCCGTATACAGCGGAAAAATTGAGCCTGTTGTATTGGAGGACGAATACGGCGAAGTGAATTTTTATCTCCTGCCATTTGTAAGACCTAACACTGTCCGTCAGTACCACAGCGACCGAAAAATTGAAAGCTTTACAGATGCAATGGAGGCAGTTGTGGACAACATTGAAATTGACAGCACAAAGCGAAATATTATAGTGACACATCAGTTTGTCACAGGCTCACAGCTTAGCAAATCCGAGGAATTTTTCATAGGCGGCACGGAGAATATTGACGGCGGAATTTTTGAAAAATTTGACTATGTGGCATTGGGGCATATCCACCGCCCACAGTTTGCAGGCAGTAAAAAAATACGCTATTGCGGCAGTCAGCTTAAATATCACTTTGATGAGGTCAATCAGGAGAAAACCTATACAATTGCAGATATAGACGAAAAGGGAAACGTAAAAATTACGGAAATTCCTGTTGAGCCAATCCGTCAGGTGAAAGCCTACAAGGGCAGTTATGAAAAGCTGACGGACAAGAGTTTTTACGGCAATATTAATACAGAGGATTACATTTACATAACCCTCACCGATGAAGAAGATATTCCCGACGGTGCAAGAAAGCTTAAAAAGATTTATCCCAATTTGCTGCAACTGTTTTATGACAACAGCCGAACAAGAACAACTACGGTAATTCGCAGCGATGTGCGGAATGAAAAACTTCCCCCTACAGAAATCTTTTCGGAATTTTATGAATCACGAAGAAACCATAAAATGACGGACGAGCAGAGGGCATTTATGGAACAGCTTATAAAATCAGTATGGGAGGAGGAAATTTTATGAAGCCATTGAAGCTTAAAATGACAGCTTTTGGTCCATATGCGGAAACTGAGGAAATTGATATGACACGCCTTGGTGACAGGGGAGTGTATCTCATAACAGGCGATACGGGAGCAGGAAAAACTACAATTTTTGACGCAATAACCTTTGCACTTTACGGAAAAGCCAGCGGAAGTTCCCGAAATCCCGATATGTTTCGTTCAAAATATGCCTCATCTGATGTTGATACTATGGTTGAACTGGATTTTGAATACAACGGTGAAATTTATAAAATCCGCAGAAATCCGCAGTATGAGAGAAAGTCAAAACGTGGCGAAAATATGGTACCTGTTGCGGCAAATGCGGAACTCTTTTGTCCCAATGGATATAAAGTGGAAAAGACAACGGAAGTCACAAATTACGTGAAAAAGCTCATAGGACTTGACAAGGAGCAGTTCACACGAATTGCAATGCTTGCACAAGGGGAGTTTATGAAGCTTCTGCTTGCGGATTCGGCAGACCGCCAGAAAGTATTCCGACAGCTGTTTAAAACGGAATATTTCCTGCGTTTGCAGGACAGGCTGAAATCCGAGGTGCGTAATGCCGACAACGGTTTCAAAGCCTGTGAAGCAGGAATTGCCCAGTATATCGGCGGAGTACGCTGTGCTGAGAATTCCCCCTATTCCGATATTCTTCAAATGGCAATGGCAGGTCAGCTTACAAATTTTGAAACCATTGAACTTGTTGAAAAAATCCTCAAAGAGGACGAAGAAAAATCTGCGGAATATAATGAAAATTCCCGACAGCTTATGGAACGGATTGAAAAGCTGAATAACGAGCTTGGAAAATATGATACGGCATTGAAGCAGTATGAGGAATTGAAGAAATGCAAAATCGACTTTTATGAGGTTGACAAGAAAAAAATTGAGCTGACGGAGATATATAACAAAGCCGCAGAAAAGAAATCTGAAATTGAGAAAAATACCAAAGAATCGGCAGTTATTGAAGCTGAAATGGAGAAATATTCACAGCTTGACAAAATGATTGCTGAGTATGGAAAATTAGCTGAGGAAAGCAAGAAATATACTGAAATCCATCGCAAAGCTGAATTGAATTCCGAAAAATACGGCGAACAGCTTAAAAATTATCAGGAGGAGCGAAATTCCCTTGAAAATGCGGCAGCGGATAAGCAAAAGCTTGAATTTGAAATTAAGGCTTGCGAAAGTCGTGTAAACAGCGGAAAAAAACTTCAAGGTGATATAAAATCTTTGCAGAATTCAGAAAAAAAGCTTGAAAAAGCACAGCGAGATTACAAGGAATCCGCTGATGAATACGATACCTTGAATTGGCGATATACCGAGATGAACAGGCATTTCCTCAACTGTCAGGCAGGCATAATCGCACGAACTCTTACAGCAGGAATGCCCTGTCCCGTATGCGGTTCAACGGTGCATCCAAATCCCGCAGTTTTACTGGAAAATCCGCCCTCGGAGCAGGAATTGAAATCCGTAAAGGAGCAATTGGAACTGAAAAATTCCGAGGTTTCACAGCTGAGCAAAAAATCGGCAGAGTATGCCGCAGTTGTAAAGGGATTGCAGGAAAATATCGGTAATTCCGCAGGGGAATTTTTCGGAGAAACTGTAGATATTTCAGATGTAAAATCCCTTGCTGAAAAGGTAAAAAAAGCAATTGCAGAAATTGAAAAAAATGCAGAAAATCTCACCGAACAGCTTGAAATTGAGAATAAAAAAATCGAGAGAAAAACTGAACTTGACAAGCTTATTCCCGAAACTGAGGGGAAATTCAAGGCTGCTGAAAAAAGCTTTAACGACGCAGAAAAAGAACTGTCAGTTATTAATGCAAATATGATTTCAGCAGAAAAAAATGTGAATTCCGCAAAGGCTTCATTGCGTTTTTCATCGGAATCCGAAGCAAAAGCGTTCATTCAGAAACTTGAAAAATCCACAGAATCTCTGAAAAATGCAATTGAAACCGCAGAAAAAAATCTTGCTAAATGTAATGAAAAATATCTGGAACTGCAAAATAAAATTGAATATCTCACAGGTCAGATTCCCGAAGATGTAATTGAAAAGGCTGAAAATCTGAAGAAAACAAAGGCTGAATGTGAAGAAAATCTCCGTAATTCAGAAATTGCCTTAAAAGTAGTTGAAAGCCGAATCAGCGGCGATAAATACGCACTTTCAGGCATAAAAAGTGAAGCCGCTTCAATGGCTGAATTTGAAAAAAAGCTTATTATGCTGAAAGATTTGTACGATACAGCCAACGGAAATATCACGGGCAAGGATAAAATTACCCTTGAAACATATGTGCAGATGAGCTATTTTGACAGAGTTGCCGCCCGTGCAAACAGTCGGTTTACGGTTATGACTGACGGCAGGTATGAGCTGAAAAGACGCTGGACTTCTCTTGATAACAGGAGCAAAAGCGGACTTGAACTTGACGTAATCGACCACTACAACGGCTCCGAAAGAAGCGTAAAAACGCTGTCGGGAGGTGAAGCTTTTCTTGCATCTCTTGCCCTTGCACTGGGATTATCCGAGGAAGTGCAGAGCAATGCAGGGGGAATAAATCTCGACACAATGTTTGTTGATGAGGGATTTGGTTCTCTTGATGACGAAACTCTTAATCTTGCCTTGAACTCAATCCAAGGACTTGCTGAGGGCAACCGCCTTGTGGGAATAATTTCCCACGTTGGAGAGTTGAGAAACCGCATTGACAATCAGATAATTGTAAGAAAAAGCCACACAGGGGGCAGCTTTACAGAAGTAAAATCCGACAGATATTAAGAGGTTTTTATGATACATTTATTATTGGTTATAATTTATATAGCGTTTATAAGTCTTGGACTTCCTGACGGACTTCTGGGTTCAGCGTGGCCAAGTATGTACGGTGAATTCGGAGTTCCCGTATCCTATGCAGGAATTGTCACAATGATTATTTCGGGCGGTACAATTTTGTCTGCACTTTTCAGCGAAAGGCTTATAAAAAAGCTTGGAACAGGTGCAGTTACTGCTATAAGCGTAGGCATGACGGCTGCGGCATTGTGGGGATTTTCCGCAAGCCGTGAATTCTATCACCTGTGCATATGGGCAATTCCCTATGGAATTGGTGCAGGCAGCGTAGATGCCGCCCTCAATAACTTCGTTGCTCTCCATTACAAAAGCCGCCATATGAGCTGGCTCCATTGCTTTTGGGGAGTGGGATGCAGCTGCGGTCCTTATGTGATGTCGTACTTTCTCACCAATGGAATGAAGTGGAATAAGGGCTATTTTGCAATATTCATTCTGCAAATAATTCTCACAGCTGTTATTGTTTTATCCCTGCCGCTGTGGAAGAAAAAATCAGCTGAAAAACACAGCGAAAACTCACAATCTGCACAGCCTCTGGGATTACGGAAAACAATTGCAATTTCAGGTGCTAAGGAAATTATGATTACATTTTTCTGCTATTGTGCAATTGAGCAAACCGTGGGATTATGGGCGGTAAGCTATATGGTTTTTGAAAAGGGCATATCCGCTGAAACCGCCGCAGGCTGGGGAATGGTGTTCTTTCTCGGCATAACGGTCGGCAGATTTTTAAGCGGAATTATCACGGAAAAATTCAATGATAAGCAAATGGTGAGAGTGGGCATTGCGGTGCTTTTAGTGGGAATTGTCACAATGGTTCTCCCTGTGGGAAATTTCGGCACAGCCGCAGGATTATTTCTCATAGGCTTTGGCTGTGCACCAATTTATCCCTGCCTTATTCACTCAACTCCAATTCGGTTTGGTGAAGCTCAATCACAGGCAATTATTGGTGTGGAAATGGCGAGTGCATATGTGGGTTCAACATTTATGCCGCCTCTTTTCGGCATTATTGCAGAGAATTTGAGCATATCATTTTTGCCTGTATATTCGGCAATTCTTCTTGTTCTCATGTTTTGTATGCACGAAAAACTATGCCGTAAAGCATAAAATAAATCCCTCTGAAATGATAAGTTTCGGAGAGATTTTTTATATTCCTGAATATTTGCTTTAAGGGCATCTCTAAAAACCCCTTTTGAGAAAAAACAGCTAAGCACGACATCTGCTTCGTCAACCTCCCTTGGAGTGCGACAGCACGCCTTCGGAAGGTTTCCTTGCAGCTGTCATACCTATCTGTTTTTTCTTTAATCAAAC
>JAFSBM010000055.1 GCA_017437285.1 Ruminococcus sp.
AGGCTGCTAAAATGTATTTCAGTATGTCGGAGCCTTCTCCTAATGATACTCCTTTTCCAAATACAAATGTACAGCCGCCATCATTCAACTGATAAAATCATTTTGGCAGCCCGAATCGGGCTGCCGTTTTCGTTATAATATTCCTGTTCTCATTTTCCTGTACTCCGACGGAGAAACCCCGATATGCTTATGAAACAGCCTGCTGAAATATAGTGGATTGTCATATCCGACCGCTTCTGCAATCTCGGAAATGTTATATTCAGTGGATTCAAGTAAGCTCTGTGCATTCGCCATACGCAGCGAGAGAATATACTGCATCGGTGTGACTTTCACAATCTGCCGAAAGCTTCGTATAAACCAACAGGTACTCATGTGCCGTGAGGCAGCATAATCATCAATGTTGATCTGTTCGTTATAGTGTTCGTTGAAATAATGGGTAGCACGTTCAATCTCATTTTGAATGTCGCTGCCCTTTTTGCGTCCCTCTTTGATGTAGCGGTTAATCTGTATAAAAATATGCCGCAGATTCAGCGTAAGTAACTCCTCATAATTCGGACGGCACAGCTGTAATTCCTGTATCATCTGACGATATAACCACGCATAGTCGGAAGAAGTTCCCGTATAGAATACATTTTCCTTTTGTGGCATTTCATAGTTATCCAGAATACCCTCCACCATGCGTCCTGTAAAATGAACCCAGTAGACCTCGGTTTTATCAGGAGCGTGATAATAGTAATACTGTATCTCACCGGGACGGAATAAAATCATGTTTCCTTCTGTGATAACCGTTTCCTTTCCGTCAAGACCGTCAAAGTAAAAATATCCCTTGCCCTTTGCGATGTACAAAAGCTGATAGTCTCGCCGTCCCTGTGGTCGCTCTGTAGCCACCACAGCTCTACTGTGAACACGATAATATCCACAGCTGGTGACAACAAGTGAACGACTTGTATCAACCATATCATTCAGCGAATTATGCAGATAGGCAACGTTGGTATACATGTACGCACCTCCTCTTGTATTTCTTTTCTCCATTATAGCACATATTTTTTTAGATTGCAATAGCAAAGTATCATTTTGTGCATATTTTGTTCTATTGTGTTTATGGAAATATGATATTAGATATGTTAGAATATAATCAGAAAGTAAAGGCGCCTTTAATCGAATTGCAGTGCTTCATCCGAAAATGAACACTGTTCCCAAAGCAGAACTCGAGAACTGCTTCGGACATATGCCAAAAAACATACTGAATTCTTTTAAAGGAGAGAGTAACATGACTGAAAAGAAATACCTGAAATGGTACAACAAAATCGGATACGGATCAGGAGATATCGCAGGAAACGTTGTATATGCCTTCCTCGCCACCTTTGTTATGATCTATCTGACCGATACAGCAGGACTGAACGCAGGCATTGTCGGAACGCTGATGATGGTTTCAAAAATTTTTGACGGATTTACAGATGTCATATTCGGCTCGCTTATTGACAAAACCAAAACGAAGCTCGGCAAGGCTCGTCCCTGGATGCTGTTCCCCTACATCGGATGCAGTATTATGCTGGCTGCAATTTTTGCAATTCCTACAACATGGGGTGATGTAGCAAAATATGCATACTTCTTCATCACCTACACACTGCTCAATGCCGTATTCTATACCGCAAACAACATCGCCTATTCTGCACTTACTGCACTCATCACCAAAAACGGCAACGAACGTGTACAAATGGGTTCCATCCGCTTCATCTTCGCATTCGGCACAAGCCTCCTGATCCAGTCAATAACTGTAAAAGCAGTTGACTGGTGCGGCGGCGGTGTGGAAGGTTGGAGGAATATTGCAATCATCTACGCAGTAATCGGACTGGTGGTGAATACCATCTCCGTATTCTCCGTCAAGGAGCTTCCCGAAGAAGAACTGGAAAATGAAAATCATGCCGATGAAGAGGCTGCAAAATTCTCCGCAGATGCCTATCCGGATTTTGAGCTTGCAGACAAGGAGCATCACACTGAGGACGAAAGCAAGAAGTACTCACTTCTTGATGCCGCAAAGCTGCTCCTTGCAAACAAGTACTACATCATCATCTGTGCGGTCTACATCCTGACGCAGCTTTTCTCCGCAACACTCAGTATGGGTATTTATTACATGACCTACATCCTCGGTGATGAGGATCTGCTCGGCACTTTCTCGCTTGCAATCAACATCCCCATGATCTGCGGTCTGCTGATTACTCCCTATCTTGTCAAGAAATGCAAGGGCATGTACAAGCTCAACCTCACCGGCTACCTGATTTCCACCATTGCAAGAGGACTTGTGGTTGTGGGCGGATATATGCAGAACATCCCGATGATGCTCATCTTCACAGGTGTAGCCGCAATTGCAATGAGCCCGATGCAGGGAGACCTGAACGCACTGATCGCAGCCTGCTCCGATTATACATACCGCACAACAGGCAAGCGTATCGACGGAACAATGTATTCCTGCTCTTCCCTCGGCGTAAAAATCGGAGGTGGTATCGGAACTGCACTCACAGGCTGGCTTCTTGCAGCAGGTGGTTATGTGGCAAATGCAGCTGTACAGCCGGAATCCTGCATCAATATGCTGCACTTCATGTATCTCTGGCTGCCGATGATTTTGAATCTTGTGATCACAATTCTGCTGTCAAGGCTGACAGTTGAAAAGGCGAATGAAAACTGGGACAAGGAACACAACTCATAAAGGAGGACATCATTATGAAAACTACACTTGAATGGCTGGCAAATCCTGAAATTTTTGAAGTTAACAGAGAAAAGGCACACTCCGACCATACATATACAACAAAGGACGGAAATCTCCGTCAGAGCTTGAACGGCACTTGGAAATTTGCGTATACAGAACATCCCGACAACAGACCGTCTGATTTCTATAAGAACGATTTTGATGTAACAAACTTTGATGAAATCACAGTTCCGGGACATATCCAGTTACAAGGCTATGACAAGCCGCAGTATGTGAACACCCAGTACCCTTGGGAGGGACAGGAAAGTCTTATTCCTCCGCAGATTCCCCAGAAACATAATCCCGTAGGCAGCTATGTAAAGTTCTTTGATGTTGACAAGGCACTTCTTGACAAGGAAACCTTTATCAGCTTTCAGGGCGTGGAAACTGCAATTTATGTATGGCTTAACGGTGAGTTTGTAGGCTATGCCGAGGATAGCTTTACTCCCTCTGAATTCAACATTACTCCTTATCTGAAAGAAAAGGGCAACAAGCTTGCAGTCGAGGTTTACCGCTACAGCACAGCAAGCTGGCTGGAAGATCAGGATTTCTGGAGGTTTTCCGGTATCTTCCGTGATATATATCTCTACGCAGTTCCCGAAATTCACGTTCGTGACATGAAGGTAATCGCAGATTATGATTACGAAAACGGCAGCGGTATTCTGACAACTGAGCTTGACATCATAGGCGAAAGTGATTATAGCGTCAAGCTTACACTGACTGACAAGAACGGCAACAAGGTTTATGAGGGCGATGCTGCGAATGTAACCGCATCCATCCCCGATGTGATGCCGTGGAGTGCGGAAGCCCCAAATCTCTACACACTGACCGCAGAAATCATCGCAGACGGTGAGATTGTGGAAACCGCAGAAACAAAGGTAGGCTTCCGTACATTTGAGCTAAAAAACGGTATTATGTGTCTGAACGGAAAGCGCATCATCTTCAAGGGCATCAACCGTCACGAATGGAATGCCAACGGCGGCAGAGTGGTAACCGAAGAAAATATGCTCTGGGACATCCGTTTCATGAAGCAGAACAACATCAATGCTGTCCGTACCTGTCACTACCCGAACAACTCTCTTTGGTATCAGCTTTGCGATGAATACGGCATTTATCTGATCGACGAAACCAACCTTGAATCTCATGGCACATGGCAGAAAATGGGTGCTTGCGAACCGTCAATAAACATTCCGGCATCACTTCCCGAATGGAAGGAAGCCTGCCTTGACAGAGCAAAATCCATGTATGAGCGTGACAAGAACCATGCAAGCGTACTGATCTGGAGCTGCGGCAATGAAAGCTACTGCGGTGATGATATTGCGGCAATGGCGGAGTACTTCCACGAGGTTGACACGACAAGACTTGTTCACTACGAGGGAGTTGTGTGGAATAGAAAATACGACCACATTACCGATATGGAAAGCCGTATGTATGCAAAGCCCTGTGATGTTGAGAAATATCTGAGCAACGCTCCGAAGAAACCCTACATCAGCTGTGAATATATGCACGCTATGGGCAATTCTCTCGGCGGTATGAAGTTGTACACAGACCTTGAGGATAAGTACGAAGCATACCAGGGCGGCTTTATCTGGGACTACATTGATCAGGCACTGTACAAGGATGGGGTGCTTGTTTACGGCGGCGATTTTGAAGACAGACAGAGCGACTACGGCTTTTGCACCAACGGCATTGTTTACGCTGACCGCACCTATTCTCCGAAAGTAAGCGAAGCAAAGCAACTTTATTCCAATATCAGAATGAATGTCGCAAATGGCGTGCTGACCGTGGAAAACAGAAACCTGTTCGTTGGTACAGACGGATATATTTTCAAGGTGACACTTGAAAAAGAGGGCGAAATCCTCTGCACAGAGGAACATCGTCTGAATGTTCCGGCAGGCGAATCCTGCACAATCCCGATGGGATTGAACGTTCCGACAGAGGGCGGTGAATATGTGCTGACCGCATCCGCAGTGCTTGCAGAAGATACCCTCTGGGCAGAAAAGGGACACGAGATATCCTTTGCACAGGAAATCGTGGAAACACCAGTTATCAAAGCTGAAACAACTGCTGCAAAAGCAGAGATCGTCTACGGTGATTTCTCCGTGGGCGTGCATGGTGAAAACTTCTCCTTGCTGTTCGACAAGCGTGAGGGCGGTATCAGCTCTCTGATTTACAATGGCACGGAATACATCACAAGAGCACCGAAAATCAGCTTCTGGAGAGCCATGACCGACAATGACACAGGTGCTGGCTATCCCTTTGAAATGGCACAATGGCAGATTGCAGGTAAGTGTGCTAAGCAAATCGGATTTGACACAAAGGAAAATGCAGACAGCCTTGATGTAATCTATACATTCTCCGCACCGACTGTTCCGTCTTTTGAATACAAGGTGACATACACCGCTTACTTTGACGGCAGACTTGGCATAAAGGCTGAATATCCGGGAGTAAAAGGACTTTCTGATATGCCAGTATTCGCTATAGATTTCAAAATGAAACGCCAATATGAAAACTTCACATTCTACGGAATGGGACCTGATGAAAACTATATCGACAGAAATAACGGTGCAAGACTCGGTGTATATACATCGAATGCACAGGATAACTTCACAAAGTATCTGAATCCGCAGGAGTGCGGCAACCGCACAGGCGTGAGATATGTAAATGTATATGATGAAAACAGCACAGGTCTAAGCTTTACAGCAAATAAACAGTACTTTGAAATGAGCGTTCTGCCCTATAGTGCTTATGAACTTGACAATGCTATACACCGTGAAGAATTACCCGAACCTACATACACATGGGTTCGAATTGCAGCAAAGCAAATGGGCGTTGGCGGTGATGACAGTTGGGGTGCACCTGTACATCAGGAATTTAAAATAAATAGTGAAAACCCTATAACTTTGGAATTCACAATAGATTGTCTTTAATATGGAAGGAGCAGTTTTATGAATATTTCTAATATATTGCAGGATCTTAAATATAACGGTTTAAGAGAGAAATTCAAAGAAATTTATGGTTCAGATGAAACAGTACTTGAATATCAAAAACAACGTTATGTTGATGCAGTAACGAAATTTGGTAAATATTTTCCACATAGAGAAGATGTAAGAATTTTTTCTGCATCTGGAAGAACAGAAATAGGTGGAAATCATACCGACCACCAACACGGCTGTGTACTTGCTGCGGCTGTTAATCTTGATACAATTGCAGTAGCAGCTTTTCACGATGAAAAAATAATACGTGTAAGATCCGAGGGTTATGAACCATTTTCAGTTAAACTTGACAATCTTGCTGTAACTTCCGAAGATGTGGGAACAGCCGCTATAATACGTGGCATTGCTGCAAAATTCAACGAAATCGGAGTAAATATTGGCGGCTTTGATTTATACTGCACATCAGACGTATTAAGCGGAAGCGGTATCTCCTCGTCAGCTGCATTCGAAACACTTATCGGCACGATTATCGACAGCTATTACAACAAAAACAATGCAGGTGCAATAGAAATTGCAAAAATAGGACAGTTTGCTGAAAATATCTATTTTGGCAAGAACAGCGGTTTAATGGACCAAACTGTTTCCTCTGTCGGTGGTCTTGTATTTATCGACTTTTTCGATACCGAAAATCCCAAAGTTGAAAGCTTCACTTTTGATTTTGAAGAATACGGTTACTGCATCTGTATTACTGATACAAAAAGCAGTCATGACGATTTAACAGCTGATTATTCAGCTATCAGAAATGAAATGGAAAGTGTTGCGAAGTACTTTGGAAAGCCGCATCTGAGACTTGTCAGCGAGGCAGCTTTTTACAATAATATTCCTGAAATTCGCCAAAACTGTTCCGACAGAGCAATTATTCGTGCAGCTCATTTCTTTGAGGAAAACACTCGTGCCAAGCATGAAGCTTCTGCTTTGAAAGACGGCAATATAGAGCTTTTTCTTGAACTTGTCAGAAAATCAGGTCATTCCTCCGCTACACTTCTTCAGAATCAATATTCTTGTTCTAATCCCGAAAATCAGGCAATAACACTTGCGATTATGACAAGCCGAAAGCTTCTTGAAGACAGAAGTGCTGTAAGAGTTCACGGCGGTGGATTTGCAGGCACAATTCAGGCATTTGTGCCGCTGGAGCTTGCGGATGCTTACACAACGGAAATGAATCGTATCTTTGGCGAAAATGCTTGTAAGAAGATGAGAATCCGTCCTGTTGGCGGTGTGGAAATCACAAAGGAGGAAGAATAATATGCGTATTTTGGTACTTGGCGGTGCGGGCTATATCGGCTCGCATACTGCATTAGAACTTGTAAAGGCTGGACATAATGTTATTGTGGCAGATAATCTTGTAACAGGTTACCGCAAGGCAATTCCCAATGGTGCAAAATTCTATGAGGGTGACCTCCATGATTTTGATTTCCTCGACAATCTCTTTCGGCAGGAGAAAATTGACGCAGTAATCCACTTTGCGGCATATTCTCTTGTGGGCGAAAGCGTGACAAATCCGCTAAAATATTATGACAACAACCTCTGCGGCACGAAGATTCTGCTTGATGCCATGGTGAAAAATAACGTTGACAAAATCGTATTTTCATCGACAGCAGCAACCTATGGTGAACCTGAAAACATTCCTATTCTCGAAAGTGACAAAACTTGTCCCACAAATCCTTACGGAGAAACAAAGCTTGCCATGGAGAAGATGTTCAAGTGGACAGCAAACGCACATGGTATGCGTTATGTATCGCTCCGTTACTTCAACGCCTGCGGTGCGGATGCAAGCGGCACAATCGGCGAAGCACATAATCCCGAAAGCCACCTGATTCCGCTGATTTTGCAGGTGCCGAATGGCAAGCGTAAAACTATTTGTATCTACGGCACGGACTATGACACGCCCGACGGCACCTGCATCCGTGACTATATCCATGTGACCGACCTTGCACAGGCACATATTCTTGCGGTGCAGTATCTGATGAACGGCGGTGAAAGTGACATTTTCAATCTCGGCAATGGTGTGGGCTACTCAGTCCGTGAGGTGATTGAAACCGCAAGAAAGGTCACAGGACATCCGATTCCTGCGACGGAAACGCCCAGACGTGCAGGCGATCCTGCAAGGCTTGTGGCTTCCAGCGAAAAGGCAAGAAAAATTCTCGGCTGGAAGCCCGTGCATGACAGTCTGGAAGAAATTATTCAGAGTGCGTGGAACTGGCACAAGAATCATCCGAACGGATATGACGAATGAGGTGATTTTATGATCTGTTATGCAGTACAGAAACTCATTGACTATGCGATTAAAAACCAGCTTATTACAAGCGATGATATTTATGTTGTCCGCAATCAGCTTATGGAAGCATTGAAGCTTTCTGACTGGGAAGAAAATAATACGGAATACAGCGGTGAATCCATTGATGAACTGCTTTTGCCGCTGATCGGGTATGCTTGTGAAAACAGTATTATTCAGGATACCGCCAATTTCCGTGATCTCTTTGACACAAAACTCATGGGCATTCTTACTCCCATGCCGAGAGAGGTTATCGCAGAATTTAAAAGAAGATATGCAGTTAGCTCCAAAGAAGCTACAGACTGGTATTTTGATTTCAGCAAGAAGCTGAACTATGTTCGTGCAGGTAGAATTGCAAAGGATTTAAAATGGACTTATAACTGTGAATACGGTACTCTCGATATTACAATCAACTGTTCCAAGCCTGAAAAGGATCCTCGTGACATTGCGGCGGCAAAGATACAGAAAGCCTCTGCATATCCCAAGTGTCAGCTTTGCACCGAAAATGCTGGCTTTGCAGGTCATGCCACACATCCGGCAAGACAGAATCTACGTCCGATTCCGATGACTGTGAATGGTGAGAAATGGCAGCTGCAATATTCTCCCTACGGCTATTATAACGAACATTGCATTGCATTCAACGAAGCTCATGTTCCGATGAAAATTGACGCTTCGGTGTTCGGAAAGCTCTTTGATATTGTGGACTATCTGCCCCATTATATCATCGGCTCCAATGCGGATTTGCCCATTGTAGGTGGTTCTATCCTGAGCCATGAGCATTTCCAGGGCGGTAATTATACCTTTGCCATGGCAAAGGCTCCCATTGAACACGAGTTCAGTATGGAACAGTATCCCGATGTGAAAGCAGGTATCGTGAAATGGCCGATGTCCGTGATTCGTGTATGCTCTGAGAACAGAGAGGAACTTGAAAAGTGCTGCAATCATATTCTGGAAACATGGAGAGCATACAGCGACGAGAGTGTGGGAATTTATGCGGAAACAGACGGCGAACCTCACAATACAATTACTCCCATTGCGAGAAAGAACAGAGAACATTACGAGTGTGACCTCGTTTTGAGAAATAATATAACAACAGAAGAACGTCCCCTTGGCGTATTTCACCCCAATCCGTTACTTCATCATATCAAGAAAGAGAATATAGGTTTGATTGAAGTCATGGGACTTGCCGTACTTCCTGCAAGACTTGCAAAGGAAATTTCATTGCTGGAAGATGCAATGCTGAATGGCGAGAAGCTCTATGCCTGTCCCGAACTCACACACCATGCAGAATGGGCGGACGAAATCCTGAAACGATACCCTGATTTCTGTAAGGAAAATGCGAGGGTGATTCTGGAACAGGAGATTGGTAAGGTGTTCCTCAAAGTACTTGAGGATGCCGGGGTGTTCAAGAGAAATGATGAGGGAAAGAATGCTTTCACAAAATTTATAAAAACGATATAGTATAGTCATAATATTTAACGGCAGCTAATTCGGGCTGCCGTTGTTTGTTATGCAAATATTATGGACTATCAACCACATCTGCATATTCATTTAAGGGCATCTCTAAAAACCCCTTTTGAGAAAAAACAGCTATGCACGACATCTGCTGTGTCAACCTCCCTCGGAGTGCGTCAGCACGCCTTCGGAAGGTTTCCTTGCAGCTGCCGCATCTATCTGATTTTTCTTTAATCAAACGGGTTTTTAGAGATGCCCCTAATATGTAACCTGAATAGGCAGATGCTTGCCGTTCATAACCAATTTCAGTTAGATTTATTAGTTTAAACAATTATTTTTCTCATTTTAATCATATCAAAAACATCAATTTTTCCGTCATTGTACAAATCCCCTGCCTGCCAATCTGTTAGTGTTCCTGCACCAAGTAGAAATTTTTCAAGCATTACAAGGTCAGCTATGGTAAATTGGCTGTCTGCATTTACATCGCCTTTGATAAAATTTGATTTTAGACGGATATTATTTTCTTTCGCATATTCAACCGCCGTACCGTTGGCGGAATCAATCGAAAATCCGCTTTTTATGCCATAGCCATTGTTATAGCTATAACCAATTGAACGAGTATTAAATATCGTATTTTCGCCGTTTACAGTAATTGTATTCAATGAATCGCAATTCAGAAAAGCATACTCCCCTACGCTTGTGCAAGCTTTTGGAATTGTAATCTCTGTTATAGATTTACAGCCGCTGAACGCTCTTTGTTCGATAACTGCAAGATTTTCAGGTAGATTTATACCTTTCAGCTTCGGACAATTAAAAAATGCATACTGTTCAATTGAATACAATGATTTCGGCATATTTACAGTTTCAAGTGCTGTACAATGAGCAAAAGCAAATCGGCTGATATGGGTAACTGTATCGGGAATTGTAACCGATTTCAGATTATAGCAATTCTCAAAGGCATACCAATCAATTACTGTAACTGGCAAGCCCTCTATTTTATCGGGAATAACAAGGCTTTCCACGGTATTGTCAAAGCCAGTTATTCTGATACTGTTTCCTGTTATGGTATATTCAATGTGGTCAATGTCTGTAAACTCCCAGTTTACAGGATTTTCTGCATTGTTTGAATTTTCATCTGCAAGATTATTTGTATTATCGGGAGTTACCTTATAACTGCTTTTTTGCGAAATATTTCCGCATACGTCGATACACTCAAATTCATACACGGCTGTTTCGCTGTTAATGTCAAATTCGTAATCAATCCATTGATTTTGCGTTGTATTTGAGCCTGAGCCGCCTGTTTTTACTCCTGCTACAAGGTAGTCGTATAACTTACCGTTTTTATAGATATTAGTCTGTGCAACTGCTGTATTATCTGCCATTCCGTAAATTGAAAATTTCAGATGCGGTGCATTTTCAGCTGTTACAATCTCTGTTTTCACAGCTGTTGGAGGTGTGGGAGATTCTTTTTCAATGTCCCCGGTTTTGAGATAGTGCATAAAATTTTCGTGAAATTCGGGCATAGCGTTATATGGCGAATAGTGATGCGGATAGGCAAAACAGAACAAGGAATCCACGTAGGGACGGGCAATTTCAAGGCTTTCTGTAAAATCATCTACAGTCTGTGTGCCTACGTATGATACACCGTGCGGATTTGTCATTCTTGTGGCATCGGGAGAAATAAACTGCTCTGCATTTGTGCCGAGAAGAAGCTTTGTTCCTCGGATTTCATTTGAACGGTCAACGGCATTTCTGTATGCCTTTATCCATTCTTCAAGGTGTGAGTTATTGCATCCGCCTGCTCCGCAGCTGTCCTGTGGGCATATCATATCGCCGTCACGGAATGGAATACGGCTCAGAACTTCTGTATAGTATTCTGTAAATCTATCGGAATTTATGCTTGCATAGCCATATCCGAATATATTTACATATGGGCTGAAAAGGAGGGGCATATCCGGATTAAGCATATTGCAGTTGTCGATGACCATTGTGAACATCTCGTCAAGTCCCTCTGCATATGCGTCAATTCCTGTATCTGTGTCCATATATATGGTGTTGTACAGCTCTGTAACAAAGTAAAAGCCGTAGTATGTATCGGGATAGCGGGATTTATATTTATTGTAAAGTTCCGTTGTGATTTCGTTGCATTTATGCATATATTCCCTGTTGGCGGCTCTGCCTTCTGCGGAGGCAATATCGCTGTTCCATGCAGTATCAAGTCCCATGCCAAGATACAACTTTATATCGTATTTATCGCAGTAATAAAACAGCTTTTCAAGGGCATCGTAGGCGAAATAATCCCTGAGATAATCAATCTCCGAGGGATAATAAACAGTCCATGTGCCGTCTGTGTTATGATTTGCAACATCGCCCATAATCAGATATTCTATGCCTATTTCTTTCATTATCTGCATTTCGGCATCCCAGCGTTCATCGTCATATGTGGCATACAGCCACGGCTGTATAAATGTGCCGTTAACTTTCGTTATATGTTCCTCTGCCGCTGTTGTAGGCATTGCAGATGTACTGCATACACCAAGGCAGATTGTCGCTGTTATTGCGGATATTAGCTTTTTCAGAAGCATTTTTTCTACTCCTTTCGCTGTTGGTGAATAAAGGTATAAATCGAAATTAGCACAAATAAAATTCGGGATATAAATTATAGCGCGAATATTTATCTCTCATTTGATTGATATATTCAATAATCTCATTTAAAGATTTGTCTTGTATATCTGTCTTATAAAAGTGAGTTTCAGCCCACATATATCCGTGATTTAATGTATCTTTATATCCGCCCATTCCTATTTGCTGCTCATTTATCCGACAATACTCATACCAAATAATCATTTCAATACGACTATTATTAAGATAAAGCTTATGAAGAAATTCTTCCCAATCTCAAAATATCAGGGTGTTTGATTTTAAAACTTTGTGTTCCTGAATATATTTTTTAATCTCATCATTCATTAAATCACTCCTTCAAATTATCGCTTCATAAGATGAATGGAAAACACATCATCAAAAATCGTCTAAATTCGTAAAAAAGCTGATATCTTCTGCAGATATAACCAACCATTGATCATTTCCAAGACGAAGTTTATGCCCGATATAATTGAAAAACTCTTTGCGACTTATCAATCCGTTATAATAATCTAAATGTGCAGGAATGTATATAATAGGTATTTCATCACACTTCAGATATTCTTTACTTTTGGGATTATTAGTCGGTAACACATAACTGCAAGTCAAAGCTCCGCACTTAGTGCTGTTATATTCAAAGCTTATGTAATAATTATATTTACCCGGAATATATCTTCCATAGGTATGATTTTCAATAAAGTAAGATATTTTGGCATTTGTTTTTACTCCATATTTCATAAATATCTCTGTCATGAGCTTTTTTTCTTTTTTGTTATCAATGTATGATTTTAAAAATATGAAAATAACAAACGAAATACAAAATAAAAGTCCGCTAATTAATAAAATAAATTCCATAGAACACCCCCTCATTTTCAAATTCCTATTTAGTTTATCGTTCTGTCCACTTTGTTTTATTATACCACATCACACCGCTATTTTCAATAATAAATATTGAACATTTCAAGTATTATTATTTTGAGGGCATCTCTAAAAACCCCTTTTGAGAAAAAATAGCTATGCACGACATCCCATCTTTGCCACTTGGTGACAAAACATGACTTAAAAGAATTCTGGAAATTTCGGGATTTTACTTGACTTTTTTGCTCGTTTATGATATAATTATTATGTAGGTATTGTAGGTACGGTAAATATAATTGTAAATGGA
>JAFSBM010000056.1 GCA_017437285.1 Ruminococcus sp.
CTATCTATACGCAAGAAGATGTTCATAATTTCACTTGACCCTGCTAAACACCTTGATTATGTTATGTCTCTTTAAATGGTTACAATCCGGTTACAAGACTCGCAACTTGAAAAAGGGGATTTTTTCATGCGTAGGGTCTGGGCTAACGGCTAAAAAATGTTGCAATTCAAAAGGATTTGTGATATAATGTTAATGTATACCTATAAGCAAACCAATGCTGATTTTCAATAAATATGAAAATCAGTATAAGAACTACGGTTCAGGAGAATTTTATGACTGAAACAATACTCAGATACAAGACACCTGCAAGGGATTTCAGCGAGGCACTTCCCATAGGCAACGGAAGAATGGGCGGAATGGTTTTCGGCAAGGCAGCCGAGGAGCTTATCCGTCTTAACGAGGATTCCGTGTGGTCAGGAGGACTTCGCCACAGAATTAATCCCAATGCCAAAGAGGGACTTGCGGAAATCCGAGAGCTTCTCAAAGAGGGGGATATTCCTGCGGCTGAAAGGGTAGCTTTCACGAAAATGCAGGGAGTTCCCGAAAATATGCGTCACTATATGCCGTTGGGAGATTTGACGATTTCAATGGAATTTGGCGGAAAGGCAAGGGATTATTCCCGAATTCTCGACCTTTCAACAGCTGTCACAGGGGTAAGCTTTACGGCTAACGGAGTATTATATACAAGAAATGTTTTCTGTTCTGCTCCCGACCAGGTAATGGTAGTTGATATTCACAGCGATACGCCCAACAGCGTAAGCCTTACCTGCGGACTGGGCGGCAGAGAGGATTACTATGACGAAAACCGTCCCTGCGGCGATAATATGATTATTTTCACAGGGGGAACGGGAAGTGCTGACGGCATTTTCTTTGCGGCTTGCCTTGGTGCAAAGGCTGAGGGCGGAACAGTTGAAACTATCGGCAATAAAATATCCATAAAAAATGCCAATTCCGTTATGCTTATTCTTTCAGCACGAACAAGCTTTTACACGGAAAATTACATAGAATCCGCCGAAGTTGACGTTGAAATGGCACTTGACTGCTCCTATGATGAGCTTTATTACCGCCATGTTTCCGATTATAAGGAACTTTTCGACCGTGTGGAGCTTTCACTCAATGACAACAGCGGCGAAAATTTAAGCGGATTTGCTGTTGATGAGCGACTGAGCCGCTTGCAGGGCGATATTATGGACAGCAGAGATTGTGAACGTCTTATCCACGATAACAAGCTGATTGAACTGTATTTCAACTACGGCAGATATCTTATGATTTCCGCCAGCCGTGCAGGTACTCAGCCTATGAATATGCAGGGTATCTGGAATGAGGATATGCTGCCGAAGCTTGGCAGCCGATACAGCGTTAATATAAATACGGAAATGAATTACTGGTGTGCGGAGAGCTGCAACCTCCCCGAATGTCACCTCCCCCTCTTTGATTTGCTGGAGCGAGTATGCGAAAACGGCTCTGTTACGGCAAAGGAGATGTACGGCATTGAAAAGGGCTTTGTATGCCACCACAATACCGATATATGGGGCGATACTGCACCACAGGATTTGTGGATGCCCTCAACTTTGTGGGTAACAGGCGGTGCGTGGCTTGCACTTCACATTTTCGAGCATTACGAATATACCCTTGATGTTGATTTCCTCAACGAAAAGTATCATATACTCAAAGCTGCTGCGGAATTTTTTGCTGAATTCCTCATTGAGGACAGCGAGGGCAGACTTGTAACCTGCCCCTCTGTATCACCTGAAAATACATATATCACCAAAAAGGGAATTACAGGCTGTTTGTGTATGGGACCGTCAATGGATTCTCAGATTATAACCGTGCTTTTCAATGATGTTATAAAGGCAGCTGAAATTCTCGGCAAGGACAGCAAATTTGCGGATAAGCTGAAAAAGCTTTTAGAGCGTATTCCTGCCCCTGAAACAGGCAAATACGGACAGATTAAGGAATGGGCAGCTGATTATGAGGAAGTTGAGGCAGGTCACCGCCACGTTTCACAGCTGTTTGCACTTCACCCTGCTGATATAATTACACCTGCAAAAACTCCACGTCTTGCAGATGCGGCACGTGCAACCCTCGTCCGCAGACTTGTACACGGCGGCGGTCATACAGGCTGGAGCTGTGCTTGGATTACCAATATGTGGGCAAGACTTGGCGACGGTCATATGGTTTATGAAAACCTCAAAAAGCTTATAACTCATTCCACAAATCCGAACCTTATCAACAAAGAACCCTCATTCAGAGTTGACGGAAATTTTGGCGGAACTGCGGCAATTACCGAGGCACTTTTACAGAGTACCGCAGGCACAATTACCCTGCTTCCTGCACTTCCCGATGAATGGAGTGAGGGCAGTATAAGAGGACTTCGTGCAAAGGGCGGATTTGAAGTTGAAATGAGCTGGAAAAACGGTAGACTTGAAAAAGCGTCTGTTATTTCCCATTGCGGCGGTGTATGCCGTCTGCGTGTCAATGGCACAGCAAGCGTTATTTGTGACGGAACTACAGTAAACTCCCGTATCGAGGACGGTGCAATTGTATTCGATACAATCGAGGGAGAAACATATACAATTACAGCGTAAGCGGAGGACGCAGTATATGAGCATAAAAAAGATTACAGCAGTAATTACAGCGGCGGCAGCGATGACAACATTAACCGCCTGCAAAGGAAAAAAAGTGGAAAAGGGCAATGTAGAGCCAAGTTCTGTATCGGTAGTTGAGGAAACAACAGTTCCCACAGAAACTGTTGAAACTATCCCTGTGGAAACTTTCCCCGATTACCCCATTTCCTACCCCACAATTGAGAAAAAGCGTATGGGCGATGTATACGAAGCCGAGGACGCTTTAATGACCGAGGGGCTTGAATTCAGCGATGTTATTCCCGAAACGAAAAATGAAAAAGAGGATGACGATACTGAAAAGCCTACAGCGGTAATTGTTGCCCCATACAGCGGTGACGGCTACGTGACAGGGTTCAAAAAGGACGGCAGTTCCTATGTGATTTTCGAGGTTGACGCACCAAGTAATCAGCATTATGATTTGTCCTTTAGCATTGCCTCTGAAAAGCTTGTAAATTGCCGTGTATCGGTAAATGACAAGGAAACTGCAACCTTTGTCACCAAAGATGACAACGAATTCACCCTTATTACCCTTTACGGCGTATTCCTCACAAAGGGCAAGACTAAAATTGAGATTTGCCCCCTTGACGGCGATTTAAAGCTTGACTACCTGAAATTGTCGAATAATACTTCCCTCAGCACAATACAATATAATGCGGAGAACAGTCTTTCAAACGAAGCTGCGGGAGAGTCGGCAAAGGAACTTATGAGTTTTCTCACCGAGAATTACGGCAAGTACACGATTACAGGTCAGTATGCCTCCGATGAAACAAATAAGGAACTGGAACTGATTTATCAGACTACGGGAAAATATCCTGTAATCCGTTTTTCTGCAATGCACAATTCGGGCAGCAGCTTTGACAGCACATTCAAGGATATTGACGCTTGTGCGGAATGGCACTACAAGGGCGGAATTGTGGGACTTATGTGGTATTGGGAAGCTCCCTCAAAGGAAAAGCCCTCTGTATACACAAAGGAAACGGATTTCCGCCTGTCCGATGCTGTAACGGATATTGACATTGCAAAGCTTACACAGGAGGAAATCCGAGGACTTTACGGCGAGGGCAAAATTTCCGAGCAATGCTATGGACTTATTCTTGACCTTGACAATATGGCAGGTCAGCTTATGTCCTTGAAAAATAAGGGCGTTCCCGTGCTGTGGCGGCCTCTCCACGAGGCATCGGGAGATTGGTTCTGGTGGGGTGCAGGCTCTGTAAGGGACTACAAATGGCTGTGGAATTTAATGTATACAAGATATACGGAATATTTCGAACTTGACAATCTTATCTGGGTATGGAACGGTCAGAACGACAAGACTCTTGTGGATAAGAACACATTTGATATAGCCTCCCTTGACATTTATCTCCCTGCTGAAAAGGAATTCGGCAGCCGATATGAACAGTTCCTTGCATTGCAGAATATTGTCGGAAAAGATAAGCTTATTGCATTGAGCGAGTGCAGCACAATTCCCGATATGGACATTTCTTTCCGTGACAATGCGGTATGGTCGTTTTTCGGCTTGTGGTACGGCAAATATCTCCACGATGAAAACGGTGCATATTCCGATATTTACACAAATAAGGACGCATTTATAAAGACCTACAACTCTGACGGTGCGTTATCCCTTGACGAATATATGAAACTCCGTGAGGGTGAGGAGCTTATTCCACAGTATGACGAATCAATGACCACAACTACTACAACTGCAACTGCGACTGATACCACCGATACATCAGAAACTTCCACAACTACAGAAACAACCGCTGCGGTGTGGTAAGGAGGGATTTTGTGAGCAATGACTTTAAAATAACCGTTCCTCTTAGCCGTGACCAGCGTGAGGTTATGGATAAGATGACGGCGGCAATCCGTGAAAACGGCATAAAAGCGGTGAGCTTTCAGCTTTTCAAAAGCCTGCTTATTTTCCCGTTTTCCGAGGATAACGACCTGTTTTTCCTTATGGAAAGGGCATACGGCTTAAAGGGAAACGGCAAAAAATCCTTTGCGGATTTGCGAGTTGAAGCCGAAGTTGAAGCAAAGCGGAAATTCACGGAAAAATGTGATGTAACCGTAGAGCAGATTTATGAGATTTACGCTAAAAAGCAGAAAATTTCCCAAGAAGAAAAAGCGTCGCTTATCCGTCAGGAATGCGAACTTGCCGAGAAATATGTATTTCCCAGAGCGTTCGGGAAAAAGCTTTATGATACGGCTGTGGACTGCGGAAAAAATATTGTTTTTATTGCAAATACGATTTATCCCCGTGAAGTAGTTCTGCGAATGGCTGAAAAGTGCGGTGTAAGCGGAAAAATTCTGATTTCCAACGAAATCAACTGCGGTGAAAACAGAAATACCACAATTTTCAGCACAATTCAGAAAAAGGGAAAAGCGTCAGCGGCGGCACATCTTCACATCGGCGGCGACGTTTCGGCAGATGTGGAAACTCCCATAATGAACGGCTCAAAGGCACTTTTGCTTGCTGATACGGTGGCAAATATGATAAAGTCGGGCAGAGTCCGCAGTCACGTGCAGGCAAAGCAGATTTACGACTACGACACCGCTGATTTTCTCGCATTACATCTTGCATTCGGCATTTATTCGTCTTATATCTTTGATATTCCAAGAAATAAGACTGCCCTCAGCGATTTCTGCGGAAATCTCTATATACTCGGCTTTTTCGTAGGCGGCTGCTGTAAAAAAGCTGACATTTCCGAACTCGGAGAAACGGAACGTGCTATTTTTGAGGCTATTTCCGAAAATTCCGACGCAAATCGTGGCGGAGAGGAATTTATCGGTTTATTTCATCGTCATTTTGGCGATATTGAGTTAAATCTCGACTATAAGGGCTTTACCCTGCCCCTTAATCTCATAGCTGAACACGGCGGTTCAATGGATGTGGGACTGATGAAAAATAATATGTCAGCTGACGCACATAAGAAGTGGCAGGAGGGTATAACAGATGCCCCGAAAGCTCCCGATTTCCGTAAAAATAAGGAGCAAAACAAGCTTGAAAAACTGGCAGACAGACTGTTTCCGCCGGGTACAAAGGTGCGAAATATTGCCGACGGTATACTTTTCAATATGAAGAAAAGACATTAATCGACAAAATTTCTCCTATTTCCCGATGCAATTCGACTTTATTTTCCATTTATTGACCGAATCAGCGGCAGGTAACAAAATATCCCCTTTACTGCTTTAAAGTCACATATTTTTTTTAATTTTTTTGTTGACGATTGACATTCCTTTATGATAAAATTGTCTTGCTGAAATACAATGGCGTTTTTCAGTGGAAAGTTTCTATTATGGAGGAAAAACTATGAACAATAAGGTAAAGGTATTAATTGGTGATGATAGTGCAATAGGGGTAAGCATTGCCAACAAACTCAGAGAAAAAGGCATCTATGCCTACACACGAAGAAAAGATTGTGCAATTATCGTGGAGTCAATCAAAAATGACCCGCCCGATGCGGCAGTTCTTGATATAACAGCACACGATGGCGATGCGGTAATGATTATGAAAAAGGTTAGGGAACTTGGGGTGAAATTCCCTGCATTTATAGTCACTTCAGATATAGATAACGAATTTATTGAGCGACAGGTCATGGAAAACGGCGGAGCAAAATTCCTGCTGAAACCCTATGACGCAGACGACCTGTTCAATGTTATAACTTCTGCTCTCGGCAACAGGGCAGACAGCATAAGCGACGATATGGAGGTGGTAATCACGGATATTATCCACCAGCTTGGAGTTCCTGCACATATAAAGGGCTACCACTATCTTCGCTCAGCTATACTCTATTCAATTGAGGATAAGGCACTTCTTGAAAGCGTTACTAAGATGCTTTATCCCACCGTTGCAAACACATATGATACAACATCATCAAGAGTTGAAAGGGCAATCCGTCACGCTATTGAAATAGCGTGGGACAGAGGAAATATTGACACACTCAATTCATTTTTCGGGTATACGGTGAATACCTGCAAGGGAAAGCCTACAAATTCCGAATTTATCGCCCTTATCACTGATAAATTAAGATTAAGATACAAGGCTGTTTTAAGACAACAACAAATCAGACCTGTATAAGGAGGAATTTTTATGTCATTCAGAAAAATCGAATTATCAGAGCTTTCATTCAATCCCTTTGAGAAAATCGGCAAGCAGTGGATGCTGCTCACAGGTGGCACAATGGACAGCTGCAACACAATGACGGCTTCATGGGGACAGCTTGGTGTTCTCTGGAATAAAAATGTGCTGACCTGCTACATTCGCCCCAATCGTTATACATACGATTTTGTGGAAAATGGCGAGCTTTTCACAGCTTCATTTTTAGGTGAGGAATACCGCAAGGCATTGGCATACTGCGGCTCACATTCAGGCCGTGACGGTGATAAAATGGCTGAAACAGGACTTACACCTGCGGATTTACAGGGAGCTGTAGGCATTGAACAGGCTGAACTTGTGTTCGTATGCCGCAAGCTTTATTCCTACGATATGGAAGAAAGCGGATTTTTGACGGATGACGGAATTCCTGCACAGTTTTTCGGAACTGACCCCTACCACCGTGCATATATTGCAGAAATCGTGGGAGTTTACGTTAAATAAAGCCTTTAGCTAATACTTTGTAACAACTAAAACTTTATAAAAGCAAATGGCAGAGGACTTAAATGAAACTCATTTGAAAAGACCATTTGACACGAATGAAAAGGCTCGCCTTTTTCTTATTCAAATCCTCTCTCATCAAAAGTCAGCAAAGGGAGGGAAAAAGGGGAAAGGGAAAGGAGAGTCCAGAGAGGAAAACCGTAGGGGAAAAAGGGAGGGAAATGCTGACTTTTGTGCCAGTTTTCTTTTTCCCTCCCTTTTGCCCCGTAGGTGTTCCTCTCTGGTGATAAATCACCCTTTTGTATTTATTATAATTAGAAAAAAGTAAAGTTTAAGATATTACAATGTACTA
>JAFSBM010000057.1 GCA_017437285.1 Ruminococcus sp.
CAAAGAATCGGAAAATGCAGAATCAGCTTGATGCTGAAATTCCGAAAAAATCACACGAAATCACACGAATACGGTTTAAAACCGCTGAATACAGCCATTTAAGGCGTTGGGTGTAAGGTTCAAATCCTGCCGCCGCAACCAAATTTTTAGGACTATATTGCTAATATAGTCCTATTTTATTTTTGGCTATAATACGGTATTAAGCAATGCAGAAAAAACGTTAGCAAGTCTAAAACAGACCATATTGCTAACGGTTTTTTGCTTTGATTTTGGACGTGAATAAACATTAGTACACCAATTTTACACTAATTGATATATTTTTGGATATACGATAAAATAGTTGTAAATATATATAATTGTAATTAACTAATTTGAAGAGTTTATAGAAATATAAATTCCTCATCTTTATTCAGAAATATCAGACGAAATCATTCTTCATCAATCCAGAATTCCCACGAGCAAGAGCAGGAAGTATCGGTAACGTCCGGATAGCAGCTGATACATCTGCATTTGATACGGTCATCAATGGTTTCAGCAAATCCGCTGTATTCATAAACTGCTGCACTTTTGCATGGATGAAGCGGCATGCCTTTTCGGATTCTTGCTTCCTGAACACGGCATACTTTAATCGTATAGATAAGTTTATTGCCGCTAATAATAGTTTCGCTTGGATTAGGTCTGTCAACCATTCTATACGCTAATGCTCGTGCAAGGCCTTCAAGTCCGCAAAGTTCCTCAAGTTCGAGGAACTTTTTTATTCTGCGTGCTTCTGCTTTGGTGTACACTTTCCAAGCTTCTTCATCGAAATGCATAGCAGAATCCATGCCCTGTTCTTTTTCAATTGCCTGAAACCATACACCGTCCATGGCAATAACATTTTTAGAATCATCAAGCAAAAGTGAAATAAGCTGCTCTCGTGTTAATTTATCAAGTTCTTCTTTTGTAAGCATTTTATTACCTCATTTTATGTAATGAATTCTTGTTTCATCAAATCTCATTTGCTGTTTTCGTGTTTCAGCAGGATATCCGATTGCTATAATCGCAAAAGCACGGAGATTTTTCGGGATTTCAAGAACTGCTTCTGTTTTAGTCATTCTGTCCTCTAAAGGAGCAGCACAAAGCCATACTCCGCCAAGTCCAAGGGAAGTTATTTCAAGAAGCATATTTTCTGTTGCACAAGAAAGGTCAAGTAATACAGTTTCATTCCACCTCAATCCCTCTGTACGATAGCATGGAACAATTACCAAAGGTGCATTTTCTGCACAAGCAGCGTATGGGCTGATTTGAGAAAGCTGTCTGATTTTTTCCTTATCAGTAACAACATAAAATTCCCATGGCTGCTGATTTCCGGCAGAGGGTGCAGCCATTGCGGCTTTTAGTATCTGCTGGATTTTATCTGATTCAACAGGTTTATCCTCATATTTTCTTATGCTTACTCGTTCAAATATTTCTTTCATAATTCCTCCATGATGTGTTTAATTAATCCACGACAACCCTCGTCAATATCTCTGTAGGTAGTCTCGAAATCTCTGCTGTACCATGGGTCAGCTACATCATCTCCACGGCCTGCAAAGGTAAGGAGTTTATAAATTTTTCCGTCCTTATCGTTGCCGAAAATCCTATTCATATTGCGGATATTGGCAGTATCCATACCAATAAAATAATCGTATTTTTCATAGTCGGATTTTTTAAGCTGTACAGATGTTTTGCCGCTGCAGCCAATACCATGCTTGGCAAGTTCTGATTTAGCAGGGGGATATACTGGATTTCCTATTTCTTCGGTACTTGTAGCACTTGAAGCAATATAGAAATCATCACCATATCCCATATCTGATACAAGTTTTTTCATAATAAATTCAGCCATTGGCGATCTGCAAATATTACCATGGCAGACGAACATAATACGAATCATTGTTAATTTCCTTTCATATTTGCCTCGTTTACGAGGACTGTAGAAGTGCCTTTTTAATATCAATTTGCCATAGCGGAATGAATCTGGCAAATCTACGCATAAATCTGTATATTTTGGTCATTGTTAGCAATAGAATCGGATGAGTTCACTACTAAGAGCGAGCAATCAGTACTTACTCTTTCCGGTAAGAGCTGCAATTGTATATTAAAGATCATCCTGTATCCAATGATATTTGGGATTGCGTTGCCCAGCTTCACAAAAGTACAAAACAATCTCTTTTAAAGCAGTTGAATCGTAACACATCATTCGCTCTTCAGGACATATGTTGATTCGTAGAGCGACACTATCAGTATTTCCGCTTCCGTTGTCAAAATAGCATATTTCCTCATCACCATTAAGCCATCCGATAAATGCATTTCCATCTGGTGAAAATTCAACTTCCAGACAATAATCGTCTATGTTGCAGGAAAAATGATCTTTCTGAAAGAAAGCAGTAATATCTTCTTCTTTTGTGATTCTTTGCCCATTTATAATCAAATTTTTATTTATCATAGCTTTTTACCTGCTTTCTAATTTGTGTTTGTATATCATCATTATACCATAATCCTTAAGATTATGAAACTAAAGCCCATTCCCGTATTATTTCATATAGTTCATCAAAGGACGACGCTATGTAGTTGATTTCATATTCTTTCATTTTATCTTTGATATCTCCTTCAGGCATAAACCAGCAGCTTGCAAGATTTGAATTCTTAGCACCTAGCATATCTGATGAAAGAGAATCGCCAATGACAAGGTAACTCTCGTCAGGTTCACTAATAGAGTTTTTTACAGCATCAAAGTATGAACGTGCGGGCTTAGACACGCCGATTGAATCGCTAACAAATACATTGCTGATATAATTTTTCAGTCCTGTGGAAGCGATTCTTCCCATTGCATTTCTAGTGACGCCATTGGTAATAATATAGATTCTTGTATCAGGCACGTTGTCTATGATTTTTTGAAGAAACTCAAGTGCACCTGTCATTAATACACCATTCTGAGACATACAATCTATGAAATCACTATTTATATTCAGAAGATTTATCCCGTCTGTGTCACATCCGCACTCCTCAAACAGTCGTTTGAATCTTCTCTCAAATAGCTCATTTTTTGAAATATTACCTTTTTCAAACTCAAGCCAAAGTGATTTGTTGACCTGCTTGAAGAAATGATAGTATTCTTCTTTGAACACAAGATGATTTCTCTCCATGATCATTTTTAATGCAATATGTTCTGAGGCGTGAAAATCAAGTAAAGTCTGATCAAGATCAAATAGTAGATTATGATGCATAAACGTCTCTCCTTATTCAGTAATGGTGTCTCAGCTTACAAGATTATTATACCATAATCCTTCCATTTCCGTCAAGACACAAGAAAATCTTTAGAATACATATTAAAAATCATCAATATATCGTATGTGCAGTACAGATGAAGGATTATCTATATGACTGTATTAACATACTTTGACGAAATCAATGTCCTGACTATGTCAGCATATATACAGCATAAAAAGCTTTATTATCAAATTCAGAAATAATTATACTGCGGCATTGTGCCGCAGTATATCAATAAATTATTTATTCAGCAGCCAATCAATTGCGTTGACAACTTCAATGCCTTCATAGTCACCGAGAGTAAAACGGTCAAGGGTGAGTATTGTTTTTGGATAGTTGTCGGATATGTTTTGCAGCGGAGTTATTTCTCTTTTAAATGTGTTCTCATCTATAAGTGATGCAGTTACCTGATAATAGTGTAAACGATTGTTTTTTTCGGCAATGAAATCAACCTCAGTCAGACCAACCTTGCCGATATTCACTTTAAAGCCTCGTCGTAATAGTTCAAGAAATACAATGTTTTCAAGAGAAAATCCAAGATCGTAATTCCGACGGGGGAGTAGATAACGACGTATTCCTGTATCTACAATATATAGCTTCTGATTCATTTTCAAAGTTTGTTTTCCTACAATATCATATCTTTCAACAGGATAGAAGATAAAAGCCTCCACCAGTGCATCGAGATAATCATTTACAGTATTGGCACTTACCTTTCTGCCTGATGATGTAATATAGTCGGATATACTTTTTACAGAAACAGGACTTCCTACTGAACTTGCGAGAAATTTCGCAATATTTCTCAAAAGTGATAAATCAGTTATTTTTCTTTTATTCGGATCATTTTCACGGCGTTTTTGTCTTTCTTCAATGTCTTTGATAATGATAGTATTATATATACCTTCAAGATACATATCTGCTTTTTCTTTTGAATCATCAATTTGTGCAATGTACGGAAAACCGCCATTCTGCATATATTCAGCAAAAAGTTCGTCGTAATTATTTTTTTCTTTCAGTTGACAGAATTCAGAAAATGAAAGAGGAAGCATAGAAATTTCAACATATCGTCCCGACAGCAAAGTTGCTAATTCGCCTGACAGCATATATGCATTTGAACCTGTGATATAAATATCTGTTTTTTCTTTGATGTAAAGGCTGTCGACTGTCTTTTCAAAGCTTTCTACTTTCTGAATTTCGTCAAGGAAAATATATGTGTATCTATCAGGAATCAGTCTTTCCTTGATGTAGCTGTAAAGCTTGTGATAATCCAGAAGCTCTTCGAATTCAAGGTCTTCAAAGTTTATAAAGATTATCTGTTCGGAAGATACACCTGTGCTAATGAGGTAATCACGATATTGTTCCAACAGAGTGGATTTTCCACATCTGCGTATTCCTGTCACAACCTTGATTACATCTTTTTCACGCCATTTTTTTATTTTCTCCAAATATTCCTTGCGTTCAACCATTGAAAACACCTCTCTTTTTTGAATCTCTGTATAAATTATAGCATATTTATCATTTAAAGTCAATATAAAATGCCGATTTCGGAATTTTAAATATCACTATTAAATTAGTATTCCGATTTTGATTATAGTTATACTTGTATTATTTTATTAAATATGATATAATGGAAATTGTAAATTTATATAGACAGGAGATATGTATAATGAAAAAAGCAATTTTATTTGATCTGGACGGCACGCTGTGGGATTCTTCTCAGCAATGTACTGAGGCGTGGAATGAATGTATTCGTACAAAAACCAATTTGACAAAGCAGATTACAGCTAACGATATGCATAGATTTATGGGGAAAACTATAGATGTTATAGCAGCAATGATGCTGCCTGAATTGTCAGAAGAAGAGCAAATGAGGATTATCCGACTTTGTACTGATTATGAGAAACCATATCTGCAAAATCATAAGGCACAATTATATCAAAACGAGCGTGAAACTCTCGAAATGCTTTCAAAGGAATATGAATTGGGAATAGTCAGCAATTGTCAGGACGGATATATTCAGGTATATCTGGAGCAATGTGGATTTGCGGACTTATTCTGTGATTTTGAATGTGCAGGAAGAACAGGAAAGTCCAAAGGTGAAAATATACGTCTTATAATGGAACGTCAAGGAATTGAAAAATGTGTATATATAGGTGATACACAAGGGGATTGTGATGCTGCCGCAGAGGCTGGAGTTGCGTTTGTACATGCCGCATATGGTTTCGGAACAGCTGATAATGCGGTGGGAGTTTTAACACAGCTATCTGATTTGCCTGAAATTGTACAAAAATTATTTGGTTAAGAAAACACCCGTCAGAACCGCTATAAAAGGCTCAGACGGGATTTTTTTACTGTTTTTCACTTAGGTATAGCTCAAATCTGTTTTGGAGAATATTGACACATTCATCAATAGAGCGATTTCCGTCAAAAACGTAGTCGCTTTCCTCTTTGATTATCTGTTCAATATAAGTATTTACAAAGGGTTCAATTTTCACATTTTCAATGAAATTTTTAAGCTGATTATTTTGTTCTTTTGATAATTTCATTTCGCTTCCGTCAGGCAGGGTGACAGGAGCATTTATAGAATTTTCAATATTTTCAGATAAATCAAAAAGCTCATTTACTACAGATTTTTTCACAGGTATACCATGACTTCTGTCGCTTATTTCTTTTTGGATTTCAGAATTGAAAACAAGCTGTGAAAGTGCGTCCCAAGCTTCTTCCTGATGTTTTCCTGTGGAAGTTATTCCAAAAGCAGTATCAATTTTAACAATTGTTCCCTTTCCGTTATCTGTAGGATACCCGACAAAAGAAATAGGCTCATCTTTAAAATTGTACAATGTTTCGTTAGAATAGTAACTGTTTATACCCGGAATCCATATTTGCTTGACAAGAGCCGTATTATCAACAGTACTGCCAATTACTGTTCCAAAGCGTTTTTCCATTGGTGGAATAGCTGTGAGAAACTCCATAACAGTAGTAAGTCCGTCATTGAAATTGCAGGTATAGTTATCAAAATCAACGCAGTTCATTAACATTCCATCAAAAAAATAATGGCGAATATCATACTTGGTATACATTTGTGCAAGGAAATCGCCGTCGAATGAATTATAAGCGTCAATTGCCTGCTGAACTGTCCAGTTTTCAGCATTATCGCCTACTAATTCTGTTTTGGCAGCTGCCGAATAAATAGTAAAAGCAGGATATATAATATGTATTTCACCGTTTTCATCGACACTGTTTATCACGTTATCAAGAAAATCATCACGTTTAATATTTCCTGTTTTTTCCATGATAGGTGATATATCGGCAAGGTAGCCGTTTTTTCTGAATTTATCAAGCTGAAATGGTGTAGCTGAAATAATATCGGGAACATTTCCTGCAAGAATCTCCATTGACAGTTTCTGAACAGAGGTATCACCAAGAATATCACCCTCGTCAAAATTATAAACTTCAACATCAATGTGATAATCATTACTTTGTTTATTCAGTTTTTCAAGTTTTGGATATACGTCTTGCCATATAGTGTGATAATCAACACTCTGAACCAAGGCTATGGATATGTTTGTTTTCTCTTTAATTTCTGTATTTTCCGATTGTATTTCAGTAGAAATTTCCTGATTTTGCTGTGGTTCAACAGCCTTACTTTCGCAGGAAACAGCTGCTGAAATAAGTAAAATTGATAAAACTAAAGCTGTCTTTTTCATTTGGTGTCCTCCGATTTGTAAATATTATGGCTTTCTGCCTCAATGCCATTTTCCCCATAGCCGAAAATATAAACAGTTATATCTGCTATGTTCTCAACAGGGTGGGGGAGTTTGTAGCTGTAAACATTGCTGAAAACAGATGCAAAATATTCATAATTAGTATCTGTGCATATACCGTTATCAATGAAGTATTCCAGTTCATTTGTACCAGCTGTAAGAACTACTGTATCATCTTTCATTGTGATTACGGGAACTGCAAATTTTCCTTCCGAAATAGATGCAGTACCATCAAGGGTTAAGGATAGGGTATCAGCAGTAACCTTGAATCCGTCTTTTTCGGCTGTAATTGTATCTACAATATTTTCGGGAATTTTTATTTCTGCCGTCCAGCTTCCGCTTAATATTTTATTGCAGTTTTCAAGATAATCAGAAATAAAATCGTATGTTCTGCTGTCAAAGTCATTTGCTTTCCAGTAAGCTTTCCATTCCTGAACTGTGTGATTTTCAAAGTCAAAATCTTCACGCCATTTGTTTTGTTCTTCAATAATTGCAGATTGAATTTCATCGTATGTGCTGTCGGATATTATATTTTCAAGCTGTATTTTGATTGTACATCCAGCCATATCTTTTTCTGTAATATAGAATGAAGTATAGTAGGTGTTGGGAGTATCTCCTTTGTAAATCTGTGAAGTCATTCCGAAACCGCTTTTATTTAAGAGGGGTGTTTCAAGTCCGTTTTCAATTTTCGAAAAATAGGGAATAATCAAGGAGTTTTCAGGAATTTCAGTATCAGATATGATTTCCGCAGCAATCATAAGAGTGTTATTGTCGCAATACATACCAGCAGTAGAGATTTTCAGATTATCATCACCGGTGAAAACAATATGATTTTCAGAAATATTCTGTTCCATAGATGAAATATTATTATCATTTACAAGGGGTAAATCACGGCTGATTGAGGGATTATTTTCAGTACGCTGCAAAATATTCTTGAAATGAATAAATCCTTCAGAATATGCAACAGCTGTAATACCTGATAAAGCAGTAAGGGCAGCGGCAATGCTTATAATTGCTATTCTGGATTTTTTTCGAATTACAGTTTTTTTCTTAATTCTCTGCATCACAATACGGTTTATATTTTCATTATTACAGTTTTCTTCTGAAATATCGGGTAAATCGCCCTTGTAATCCGAAAATATGTCATATAGATTAATTTTCATTTCCGTAGCCCCTTTCTTTAAGTTTCTTTTTCAGCTTATTTCTTGCACGATGTAAAGCAGTTTTGCAGGCAGATTGGCTCATATTCATTTCAAGTGCAATCTGTGGTATCTTTTGATAATAGAAGTAATGACGAAGCAGTATTTCCCTGTCACGCTGTTCCATTTTGTCAATAATAGCGTTGAACACATCAGCAAGGTCGTGCTGTTCTGCATTAAATTCTATATCAGTATTGTCATATATTTCAATTTCATCAATTGGGATAGTAATGTGCAATTTGCGAAGTCGGTCAATTGAAAGGTTTCTTGCAACAGCAGCAAGATAGGAACGCAGGCTTTCCGATCTAAGCTTGTCCGCATTACGCCATATTATTATGAAAACATCTGCTGATATTTCTTCAATATCGCTTTCTGTCAATCTGTTGCCAGCAATATTTCTAACAACTGTACTTACATAAGCACTATAACGGTCAACGAGAACAGAGAGTGCTTTCTCCTTTTTCTTTTTCAACTGACAGACAATCTTTTTGTCGTCCACCTGTATTCCCCCTTTCATAAATATATACGTGTCAACTTGACAAAAGGTTACACTTGCAGATTGATTATACATTATTATTGGTTAAGTGTCAAGTGAAATCAGACAAAACAAGTATCTGTTATTTGTATGTAATTAATATATTTTGGAATAATTATTGAAGTTTTGCATGGAGCATGATATAATTATAAAAAAGGGTATTGTTAAAGGATATGATAAGTATGTTGCAATTTTTAGGTCGAGGTGCAGCATTTTCAGACGAGCATAATTCAGCGTTTTTTATTGAGGATAATGAATTTGTTCTTATTGATTGCCCTGCAACTTCGTATCAGAAAGTGAAGAAAATGAACTGGGAGCAGTATGATAATATCTATATACTTATTACCCATACCCATGGCGATCATAGCGGGGGAGTGGGAACAATGCTGCAATATGTTTGGTTTATCAGCTATATGAAGAAGAAAGTTATCGTAGTTGCTCCGTCAGAAGCGGTTAAGGAAGATTTGCTCCTGCTCCTTATGCGTGTTGAGGGGTGCGAAAAAGAATGGTTTAATATCGTTACAGCTGATGAGCTTGATAAGAAGTGGCTTGTTTCCGCCATACCAACCTCTCACGTAGAACCACTTGAAGGAAAATGCTTTGGTTATCATCTGAAAGTGAATGGAATAGATGTGGTATACACAGGAGATACTGCAACACTTGAACCGTTTATTCCATTACTGAAAAAAGGTTCACATCTTTATACAGAAGCAGCTTACTATAAAAGCAATGTACATATTTATCTTAAAGATTCATTGCCTGAGTTTCTGAAATTAGCTGAAAAAGGCGTTAATGTATATCTTATGCATCTTGACGTTGAAGAAGAAATTATTAAAATGATAGACGGAACACAATTGAAGTTGGTAGAATTATATGAAATTCCGGAGGTGTAGATTATGGGGGAAATTATTGAACGTAAATGCCGGTGCTGTGGATATGTGTATAAATATGAGAAATATCCGAGCTATATTTCATTTTGTCCGAGATGTAAAAGTCATGATTATACTGTATGCCACTATACAAAAAAAGGTATAACACAATGTAAGATATATTTAGGTGAAGAAGCAATTGGGAAAGTTATTTCGCAAAAGAATAAGAATTATATGCTTTCATGTGAAATGTTCGAAATAAATGAAGAATTAATTGATTCATTCAATCCTTATTTTGAGACAGAGAAAATAGTTCAAAAAAGACTCAGGGAATATTATGGTCATGTGGATTTAAAAAATGGAAGGCTTTTTTTATCAGATGAGATTTTAGAGAAATATTATACTGAAAAACAGTTTAGAAAATCTGAATTATATCAAAAATTCGAGAACAAGTCAAATATATGGAAAATTGATTTGTGGGCATTTCAAGTTATGCTGGAATTCAATAGTGGATATTTACATCAAATTCGTCTTAAATGCTTGGAATCAAATTGTTACTATAATGATGAAAAAGAATACAGGAAATTTTATGATAGCATTTTTATGGAAAATGATTGGTATGATAAGGAAGAGTTTGATTGGGGTTATATTGAGTCTATGTATGATGAGGATGATACAAACGTTATTAATATTGTATTTAATTACATGAAGTATGAGCTGCCTCTCTTTTATAATAGTGAATTACTTCCTAAGAAACTTAATTTTGAGCCTCAGATTTATGAAAAAACAAATTTTGGTGACCAGGTTTGCAATGAATTAACTAGTGATTTGAATGAAACTGGTGATGTTGAAGAATCTGATGATGTTGAAGAATCTGATGATGTTGAAGAATCTGATGATGTTGAAGAATCTGATGATGTTGAAGAATCTGATGACATTGAAGAATCTGATGACGTTGAAGAATCTGATGATGTTGAAGAATCTGATGACGTTGAAGAATCTGATGATGTTGAAGAATCTAATGATAAAAAAAGAAATGCAGAAACTCCTTTGAAAGAGTATTTAACAATGCTTCTTAAGAAAAATGACATTCTGTACTATGATATATTAAATGAAAATCCAGATGTATTATATACATTTAAAGAAGAATATTATCATTTTATCAGAACACTGAATTGCAAAAATGATCGTAATGAAGAAGTTGAACGCTTTTTTATGTTTTTGCATAATAAGGAATTGACGATTAGCAAGCTAGTAGCTAAAAAACAAGGTAAGGAGTACTTGTATTCTCAGCTATTATGTGCACTTGAACTAGAGGATAAGTATTTTAATGATTATTTGCTTCCAGGGTTTAATGAGCAGATATATGATAATTTGAAAGTAGATCAAATGGAAATAGCATTGTGTGATTATACGCGTATAAATAGTCTTACAGGTGAGCTTGTTGATTTGAATTATTTTATGAGCTATTTTGTAAGACAGTGGGATATATTTATTAAGTATCTATATGAGACTATTGAGCAGATTTCTAATAATACATGTGTAAAGATGTCATTAATGGATGCTGTTAATATAGAGAAAGAACGATTGAAACGTTTCAGAGAAAACTTTTATAATTCTGATCAATGTTATGATGGGAAAAATGATAATCTTTATAAAAATTTATATTTATACTGCCTTATGTCTTATCTTGATGATTTTTATTTGAGCAAATTCCCGGATATAAGCAACGAAACAATATTAGATGAATATAGTGATGTATTAGATGCTAATATTAAATCAGCGTATAAGAATGATCATATGAATGTATATACGGACATCAATGCCGGTCTTGATATGAGTGGTTATAATATGAAAGATATCCCTTCTTGTCAAGAGACATACCAAACGCATGAGTGAAAAAACGGTAACAAAAAGGTTTACAAAAGGAAAAGGAAGTGGTAAAATAGAATAAAAAAGGAAAAAGGAGCAAAAAGAATGGAAGAATTTATAAAATGGCTGGAATGCATAGAAGATAA
>JAFSBM010000007.1 GCA_017437285.1 Ruminococcus sp.
GAAATTTTTATATTACTAAAAAATCCTAAAATATCACGCACATCACTTAAAAGCAAAAAGGTTAAAAATGCTTTTAGAATTTTGAGTGCTTTGTATGTGGTAATTGGTATTATACTGATTGTCACGGCACTTGTATGATAATTTTAAGTTCGGCCCTCGTTCCATTACGGAGCGAGGGCTATTATTGAACAATTTGTAACTTTTGCAGAAAAACCCCTTGACAAATTCCGTCTTGATTTACGATACTGTTGCTCTCGCCTTCACGTCCATCGTCCTGACTCAGACGACAGTACAAGGCGGTGATTTCTTCCTGCTGTCTTTGCAATGCTTTCTCCTTTCCGACAGCAGACACGATAGTATGAAGTGTAGATACAGTATACCACGCCTGCGGTCAAACTTCAACGCTTTAAAGCGATAATCTTTCCGATATTTCTTAATCCTCATCATAACCCTCGGAATCAAAACTGTAATCTGCTGTGTCCCGCATGAATATCCTGCTGAGAAGCCCAAGCAAGTCCCTCCCGTCCTCTCGGAAATGTGCGGTCACTGTATATTCCGTGCCGCCGATTTTCTCGCAGAGCGTTGCCTGTTCAGGGATACGCATAAGGGGCATAATGTTTTCAGCAGGCGGCAGGGGCGGGTACACCCTATTCGGGTTTACCATTGAGATACCCTTATTTTCGTCTAAAATTTCCGTAAGTTCCTGTTCTGTCAGTCTGCTCATCGCAATGCGTCCTCCCTCTTGCGGTCTGTCCTGCCATTCTGGTTTGACCTTTGATTTTCAACCGTATCGTGGATTTGGTTCAAGCAGTCATCAATGTGGGCAGAGCGTTTTTCAATCCCGTCCGCATATTTCAGCCGCTTTCGCAGCTCCGTTATCCGTTCCGTCACCCCGTTTTTTTCTTCTCGGAGCGTTTCTTTCTCGGCGGGTGAAGCACGCCGTATCTTATTCTGCAAATGCCGCCGATAGTTGGTAAGCCTGTCCATTTCCGTCTGGTTCTTCTCCCTGTCGGCGTGCAAATCGGAGAGGGTGGAGATGTTATGCTCCGACATATAGCGTACCTGTGTGGTAATCTCATCCAGTTTCCGAAGCTCCTCTTTCATAAGCGGGCTTGTCGGCTTGTAGTCCGTGCCTTTGGGAAATATCCCCAACTGATAGCACCAATAGTAATACAACGCTAAGATTCCCCTTGTTTTCTGGTGCGGTTTCCAAGCCTTTTTATATTCTTCGGGCATATGGGGAGAGTAGGAAATCTTTGCTTTGTAGTTCCCATATCTTGCCCTTGTGCCTAAATGTGAACGGATAAAATCGGGCGTTAAGCGTTCATCAAGCGTATCTAATCTTGTGAAATGCTTATACTGCGGCAGCTTCATTTTCCAATGCCCGCCCGAAAAATCAACCTCGTAGCCTTTGTCGATTAGATACTTCATCATGTGCGGAATATCCCGACTGCCGCTGATTGCCTCCGCTAAATCTTCCAGATAGACGTTGTAGCGTGTCGGCTTGCCGCTCTTTTCATCCAGATACAGCGGTCTTGACGGTGCTTTCTTCGGGTTCTCAATCACCGATAATCCGTACTCTCTGCACAAGCGGTCTGACGTTTCCCTTAGCCGTTTCTGCTCCGATTTTGAGTAATTATATTTGCTCCCATCCAGATAGGAAACAGAGTTGAAGCAGAAGTGATTGTGGAGATGCCCCCTGTCAAGGTGGGTGACAACGATTATCTGGTACTTGTCGCCCCACATTTCCCTCGCAAGTTTTAAGCCGATTTCGTGGCATTGTTCGGGCGTTACTTCGTCTGGCTTGAAGCTCTGGTAGCCGTGCCAAGCGATATACCCGCCTGTCTTCTGGTACTGCTTTTTCGTTAGAATCATCTGCTGTAACGCTGTTTCTTTTAAACAGTTGATGGCGGAAACAAACTCTCCATTGTCCGTTTTCTGTGGATTCTTCACATAGGAGAACACGTCAAAGAAGTCCTGCATCTCCTTATTCGGCACGGTCTTTTCTGGGTTTTCCACATAAGAAATTAAGTCTTTCAACCGTCCTTCGATGTGCCAGAGGCTCGTTGCCGCCATATCAGACTGCCCCCTGTTCCGTCAATTTTTCCATGTCAAACTGCTGTGGGAGGGTATAATTCCGTTGCAGTTCCAAGATAAAATCCTCAATCTCCCTGCATATTTCATCAGCGGAAGGGGCGTAGGGGATACACTTTTTAAAGGCTACGTGTACTTCGTAAAGCGTGCCTAATAGTTCCCAAAATTCTTTCTCTGGCTGTGGCTGCGGTGCGTTTCCCCTGCATAACTGACGCATAAATTCTGCGGTGGACAGACCGCAGGCGGATGAATACTGCTTTAATTTTTCATGTTCTTCTTCGCTCAATCTAAAAGTAATGCATACTTTTTCTGATTTTTCTCTACTCATTTTTCTTAATCCTCCAGTTTTATTTTTCCTTTTATCGGGGTAGCTAGGGGTTGTCCCCTAAGTTAGTCCACACGCCTTTAGGGTGTGGATTGGATTGTGGCTGACACAATCCGATGCTCGCTATCTCTGTGGACAACTCCGCAGAGCATTTTTCTGTGTAACGGCTTTCTTAATGCCTGCCTTTACCCTCCGAAAAGGAAATCCTATGTCCTTTCCACCTCCGTTCTGGATTTTATTGCCTTTGACTTTTGGATAAATGAAAAAGCCGCCACACTGCATCACGAACGACAAGAGGATTCCCTCCCGCTCTGATTCGCAATGCTATGTAGCGGCTTTGAAATTCAAAACCCATGTCAGCCTTGCCGATTGGCTGACATTTCAATCTTATATCTATGTGCTTATTTAATTTTCAATCTTCCAATTTCCCCATTGGTATTTCAGAATACCATAGCGGCAATATGGCTGTCAAGATTTTGCACAAACTTTTTAGTATTCTCTATGGACAGGGATTTTATTCACTTATTCTAAAATTGGGTGGGAGAATTTTATCCCCCACCCAATAGCCCATAAGAAAGCATGCTGTATTAGATGACTATAAAATCTTCCGCAACTTTTTTCTAAGATGGTCTAACCGTGCATAGATAGCACCCGTCGTTAAATGCACAAGCGGGGCAATCTCTTTTGTGGAATACCCTTTCATTTTCAGCAGAACGATTTGCAGTGTACGCCTGTCCACCGTAAGTAATGCCTGATACAGATTTTCATCTTCGATTTCATCCAGTAAATCTTCAACGGTCTTTACTTCGGCTGACTGTTCCCTGTCTGCCATTCCCTCAAGGTATTCCCCGAAATCGCTTGTCCAATGGTAAAACCGCCTGTTGGAATTAAAGTCTGCCCTGTCGTCAATACGGATTTGTTCGATGGTAGCTTCATCAACTCCATGTTCCCGCAACACTTTTTCCTCGGCTTCTTTCCAGATACGCCACTTCCTGTCCTCACGTCCGTTGTTATATGCCATTCTTTTTTCCTCCAATCAATCTGAATCTTTGAAAACATAAAAATCCAGATTGAAAGGCGGCGAACGACACTTAACACCAATAATAGTCCTGCGGCACTTTCCAACCAAAAACGACAAAAGAAAAACCGCAAAGGCTTTGTGACCTTTACGGTTATGGGAAATACTAATTCTGTTGTATGGAGATTGTACTTCTACCTTCATGGTGGGAAGTACCGTTGCACTGGCAGGGATTTTTTTAACTGGCTTCCCGCCATTCCCTGATGTGCTATGTATAAATAAACTTTGCTTTATATAAGCAGATGGGCAACCGCCCGAAAAAAGGAACATAAAAACCCTCCAAATTTAAAAACAAATTCAGAGGGTAATTTAGGGTATAACAAAATAACCCACCCGAATATCGTTTTTTTTATTTGGTGAGTTTGTTCTTTCAAATACGAAACAAAAAGAGCCGATGATTCGTGAATTGTTCCACA
>JAFSBM010000058.1 GCA_017437285.1 Ruminococcus sp.
GGTACTATGACCTCTGCTGACTTCTCATAGTTCGTTGTTACTATAGGGCATCTCTAAAAACCCGTTTGATTAAAGAAAAAGCAGATAGGTATGACAGCTACAAGGAAACCTCCCTTGGAGTGCGAAAGCACGCCTTAGTATCAGATTTCTGTTCGTCAGGCTACGATTTCGCTATTGCTTCTTCTCTCCCACATCTCATACCAATCCCTAAAACAACAGTAGACAAATCTAATGGCATAAATGTTGTATGTCATCGTTGGACTTACTCACCATACGACAGTATGCTTTCGTCGTCCGCCTTGACATACAGCATTTCTGCTCATCATCTTTGTCTACTAACATTTTAGGGATTGGTATGAAAACATAAAAGTTTGGATTTCTTGATTGAAAATCTTTCATTTATTCTTTCAGACATTCTGCAACAAGTTCAGCATCCTCTGTCCCGACACCCGAATCATCCATTTTACCAATTTGTACAACGTCCTCGTAAAAGCTTTTTCGTTTGTCGGCAGCTGTAACAACTGTATTTGACGGTTTCTGATGAAATAAGCTCTCATAATATGTACCGTGAATTTTTCTGTCTTTTCGCTTCTGTTTTGCATTATAACGCTCTGTCGATTCAGCGAAAAGCTGGTCGTAAGCCTCACCCAAATCCTGACGGATAAATGTAACATTATCCTTGATTCTGTTTCGGTCAATATTCTCCGCAATGAACTCCCGATTATTATGTGTAAGGCTGCCCTTACCCTGACAGAACGAAATTCTCTTTTCTTTCATAATTCACCTCATTTCATATTCACAATGGGCAAGCACAAACCGTCACGATTGATTGATGAGAGTGACGGCAGTGTGCTTGCGATAAGACGGCTCAAAGAGCCGTGATTTACAAAAGGCTGCGCCATTTGTAACGCCATAGTACTTGTGACGGAGAATTCTTCCTCCATCACAAATACAGGCGCTCTCTGAGAGGCAGCCGTTCCCTCTGCACTCCCTTGCGTGACGGTTGGTGACAGTTGTGACGGTTATTTTATACCGCCACAAAAACCGTCACAGCCGTCACGAACTGTCACAGGGATTCACTTGCTAAGTGAAATTCAAGAAATCTCCCCTCATGATTTTTTGTATAACGATAACTTATTCCATATTCATTAAACAGCCTGCCTGCATTGACATTCAGCTTTTTCGTAAGCGAATTAACAGGAATACCCATCTGCAAAATTTTTGATAAATCAGTTGCATTTCCAATCCAATCCGGTGTATCTTTTGTAATCAATTTTGCTATTTCATCAAGCAATGGTTCAGCAGGTTCTTTCCATAATTCATTTTCCACACGTTCCAAATCCCAAGCAAGTGTTTGTACATTACGGATAAGATGAAATTTTCTGTCTTGTTGGTCACGTCCTGAAATTTCAAGAACGGCATTTCTACTGGTGCGTTTTTCTTTGTGAAGAAGAAATGCACCGTCAGCTGCTCCAAGCAATCCATTTGTTCCCGAAATCATATCAAATCCGTCATCTGCTTTTTGCTTTCTTGTATGATGAACAAGCAACAGGCATATTCCCATACTGTCGGCAAAAGATTTCAATTGCGTTATGATTTCATAATCCGTTGCATAGCTGTAATTATCGCTGTCACATTCACGGACTTTCTGCAAGGTGTCTATAATAATAAGATTGGTATCAGGGTGATTGGTTATGAAACTTCGCAGCTGTTCATTTAAACCTTGTCCGAGTGATTTTGAAGCTACTGAAAAGAAAAGATTTTCAGTCATTTCTGTACCAAACATTCTGTAAAGTCTTGCCTGTAAACGCTTGTAATCATCTTCCAAAGCAAGATAAAGTACTGTTCCTTTACGGACTTCGCAATTCCACATAGATGTCCCCGAACTTACGTGATAGGCTATCTGTGCCATCATAAAGCTTTTACCGACTTTCGGAGAGCCGACAAACAAATAAGTTCCCGGATAAAGCAGACCGTCAATAATCGGTGCTTTTCCTGTGTACACCATTTCATAAAGTTCAGGCATCGATATCGTTTCAATGTAATTTGGATTCATCTTATTGAGCATTTCTATCTGCTTTCGGGCGAAATATTCAGCTTCAGGGTTGCAATTTTTCTTAGTTTCTGTTATAATAGTATTGGTAAAGTTTTTGAATGACTGCTCCGCACCTGCGTCAACAGGTGCATACGGAGCGGTCATTTCTTCTTTTATAGTCATTCTTATTCTCCTTTCAAGCCATAGAGTGTGATGTTGATTAAGCATATTGTTTCAAGCAGTTCGGTATCAATATTTGCACCGTTTTCTATTCTTTTCAGTTCTGCAAGAACCTCAGCAAGCTGATTTTTCAGAGCCTTATACACTCTCGGATTGCCCTGTACAACAACATCACGGCAGAGAAGTTGTTTCACGATATAGTCTTGTTTTGTCATTCCCGAAAGAGCCACAGCTGAGTTGATTAGCTGATCTTCTTCAGGCGATACACGAAAACCAATTGTTTTAGCTCTGAATCTGCCCTTGCTATCAAGATTTTTCGCTGACATAATTTTCACCTCCCTTCTTTAACTCACCAAGCTTATTCGCCATTTCTGTCTGCTTAGATGGGAACAGATGTGCATAACGATAGGTGATTTCGATACTCTCGTGTCCTACACGGTCAGCGATTGCTACCGCCGAGAAGCCGAGTTCAATAAGTAGGGAAACGTGACTATGACGCAGATCGTGGATACGGATACGCTTCAATCCGGTTGCTTTCACACCTCTGTCCATTTCGTGATGCAGATAGCTTTTGGATATGGGGAAAAGGCGGTCATCAGGCTTCTGGTCATACAGCATATTGATGTACTCCTGCATTTCCTCACAAAGAAAATCGGGTATTTTGATTGTGCGGTTACTTTTCTTGGTCTTGGGATCAGTGATGACATCCTGATTCTTAATACGCTGATAGGACTTCGAGATAGTGACTGTCTGATTCTTGAAATCAAAGTCCTCAGCTGTGAGAGCAAGCAGCTCACCGAGACGGATTCCGCACCAATACAGCATCTCAAACGCATAGTAGGAGAGAGGCTTATCCATCATCACTTCGGAGAATTTCAGGTACTCGTCCTTTGTCCAGAAGTTCATTTCTTTGGCATTTTTCACGCCGATACTTCCAGCTTTGGCAGCAGGATTGGCACTGAGATCATAGAATCGGACAGCATGATTAAAGATACAAGAAAGCTGATTATGCAGATTTTTCAGATAGGTTTCAGAATAGGGCTTGCCGTTTTTATCACGATAACGAAGAAGTTCATTCTGCCACGAAAGAACGTCCCTCGCCTGAATGTCTTTCATACGCTTTTCCCCGAAATAGGGGAGTATCTTCGACTTGATGACATAAGCTTTATGCTCCCATGTATTCTGTTTCAAGCGACTTTTCATATCCTCCTCATAGAGCTTATAAAAGTCCTTGAACAGCATATCCAGATCACCATTTTGCTGGAGCAGAAATCTTCGCTCCCAGTCCTGAGCTTCACGTTTGGTAACAAAGCCACGCTTACATTTTTGCTTGCGTTTGCCATCCCAGTCATCATAACGTACCATAGCATACCATGAGCCGTTTTTATCTTTATGAATTGACATTACTGCTCACCTTCTTTCTTTTCTGGAGCGTTCACCGTGTATACCCTTTCATTGAAATATTCACGGTTTACTCTGCCGGTGATGGTGATGTAGCCCTTGGCATCAAGTTCGGCATTGAGCTTTTTGATGATTTTGTACGCATACGGAACGGAGATTTCCATAACCTCAGCGACTTCCTCTGCACGGATAAATTTTTCTGACATAGATAGTCATTCCTTTCATGTTTTTGTTCTGTGTTATATCAGACACCGTTTTGTATCCGATAAAGCAAAGTTCTCTTTCTAAACATTTTTGCTTAATATCATTATACTAAACAAATTTGCTTTTGTCAACCCCTAAATGAAAATTTTTCTAAATTTTTTTGTTTAGTATCCGTTGACTATCTTAAACAAATATGTTATAATGTCTTTACAAACAGAACTATTTTATAAGGAGTGAACCACCATGTCCATTATCGGAAATAAGATACACCGTATTCGTGATCTGAGAAGAATGACGCAGAAACAGCTTGGTGTTGCAGTAGGATTTGATGAGAAATCCGCTGATGTCCGTATCGCACAGTATGAATCAGGTACTCGCACACCAAAGCAGGCACTTGTTGAGAAGCTTGCCGAAGTGCTTGATGTGAATCCACGCTTTCTCGCCGATGACGAGATACTTGGAGCGGAGGGGATTATGATGATGCTTTTTGAGCTTGACGAGCATTATCCAATCATTATTGAGGACTGTGAGGACGAATACGGCAACAAACGCAAGGGTGTTGTTTTCGACTCTATTCTGATGACTGGTTTCCTTTCTGAGTGGCAGAGACGAAAAAAAGACCTTGCTGACGGTAAAATCAGCAAGGCCGAATATACAGAATGGAAGCTTAACTGGCCGAAAACGACCGATGATTGCGGTAAACATGAGCCCTCGAAAGAGTGGCGCAACGTCTAAGCCACCTGAATTGCAGAACAATTCAGTTCAGCTCCCTGTTATCAAATTGTTATCACTGAGATTTTAAGGCTTCGGAAACAGCGTAGATACGCTGTTTCCGAGGTCTTGTTTATTATTCCCATTCGATAGTGCCGATAGGCTTAGGAGTGAGGTCATAGAGAACACGGTTAATGCCCTCAACTTCGGAAGTGATACGAGCAGTAATCTTGTGGAGGAGAGCATAGGGGATTTCCTCAATAGTAGCAGACATAGCATCTGTAGTATTGACAGCACGGATAATAGCTGGCCAACCCTCATATCTCTTGTCATTCTTTACACCAACGCTCTTCATATCGGGGACAGCGATGAAATACTGCCATACAGTCTTATTAAGACCTGCGTTATCGAATTCCTCACGGAGAATAGCGTCAGCCTCACGGAGAGCGTTAAGACGGTCACGAGTAATAGCACCAAGGCATCTTACACCAAGACCGGGGCCTGGGAATGGCTGACGGTCAACCATTTCAGCAGGAAGACCAAGAGCCTTACCTACAACACGAACCTCATCCTTATAGAGAAGCTTAACAGGCTCAACAAGCTCAAACTGCATATCTTCGGGAAGTCCGCCGACATTGTGGTGAGCCTTAACGCCGTCGCTTTCGAGAATATCGGGGTAAATAGTACCCTGAGCGAGGAATGAGATACCCTCAAGCTTGCTTGCTTCCTCATCGAATACCTTGATAAATTCACCGCCAATGATTTTACGCTTCTTTTCGGGAGCGTCAACGCCAGCAAGGAGATCGAGGAAACGGTCTGTTGCGTCGATGTAAATAAGATTAGCGTCAAGCTGGTTCTGGAAAACCTCAATAACCTGTTCGCTTTCGCCCTTTCGCATAAGTCCGTGGTTAACGTGAACGCATACCAGCTGTTTGCCGATAGCTTTGATAAGCAGAGCTGCAACAACTGAGCTGTCAACACCGCCTGAAAGTGCAAGCAGAACCTTTTTGTCGCCTACCTGAGCCTTTACAGCAGCAATCTGCTCGTCGATAAAAGCATTAGCAAGCTCCGGAGTTGTGATACGCACCATTGTATCAGGTCTTTTGTTTGAATCCATAATATTTCCTCCTTCACCGGCGAAGAATCAAGCCGGGATATATATCAAACCTGTCGTCATTGACAGGAATGAATGCTAAATTCAGTCAGACGGATTATCTGCATTTTTGCAGGATACAAAGCCGTTTGTTTCAAGTGTACGAATGAACATTGAAAGTCGCTCATACAGGGGCAGAGCCTTTTCGCCGAAATGCTCCTCAACAGGCTTGCCAATATCGAAAACGGTCTTTTCTCCGTCAATCTGAAGCCATATGAAGCTTCCCATTTCATCGAGATGAATATGGGAAACCTTTGGCTTTTTAATGAGTTTCTGTGCAATTTTGTTGGCAATTCCCTTATTTTCCATATGCAGGGTAACGAGTCCGTCATCTTCAACGGACCACTTTATTTCCTCATTGCGGACGGGAATTTTTTCAACATAATTTTCGTCTTTGTTTTTACTTTTCATTCTTCTTTACTGCCTTTGCAGGTTTCTTCCAGATAGAGAACTTGAGAAGTGTAAGAATAATGACAGCAAACAGAGCAAGGCTTAATGCAGTTGATACTGCGGGTGGGAAATTGAGTTTTCCTGAAATATCAAGAACCTCGTCGATTTCAAATACAGCGAGGAGAGCAATAAGAACGCCTACAAGTCCCTCACCTGCAATCATACCTGATGTGAAAAGGATACCGTCATTGATGATGTCCTTCTTACGCTGTTCACCGATTTTATCTGTTTTCATCTTATCGAAGATAAGACGGATGATACCGCCCACCATAATGCAAGCATTGAGATGAACAGGGAGATAAACACCGATAGCAAAAGGAAGTACGGGGATACCGATAACTTCAATGAGAATTGCGATAAATACGCCAATGAATACAAGATTCCATGGGAGGTCTGCACTCATAACGCCCTCAACAATCATCTTCATAAGAGTTGCCTGAGGAGCAGGAAGCTCATCGGTACCAAATCCTAATGAAGTGTCGAGGAGATAAAGAGTTGCACCGATTGTAAGAGCAGCTGCAACAACACCGATAATTTCACCTATCTGCTGCTTCTTAGGTGTAGAACCAAGAATATAGCCTGTCTTTAAATCCTGTGAAGTATCGCCTGCGATAGCAGCAACTATACAGATAATAGAACCGATAGCAATAGCAGCTGTCATACCTGCTGCACCCTCTGCACCTGTGAATTTAAGGATAAGTGTAGAGAGAAGAAGTGTAGCAATTGCCATACCTGAAACAGGGTTGTTACTGCTTCCTACAAGACCAACCATTCTTGAAGATACTGTTGCAAAGAAGAAACCGAATACTACAATAATAAATGCACCGAGAAGTGAAACGGGAATTGCAGGGATAAGCCATACAAGGAGAGTGAGAACAACGATAGCGCCGATAACTATCTTTAAGTTGATGTCCTGTGCTGTTCTTTCATTGGACTTAACACCTGATTTGTCGCTCATGCTTTTAATAGCATCTCTGAATGTACGCACAATAATAGGAAGTGACTTGATAAGGCTGATAATACCGCCGGCAGCAAGTGCGCCTGCACCGATATATCTTACATAGTTGCTCCAGATACCGGAAGCACCGCTTGCAGCGTAAATCTCACCGATTGTCTGCTCTGTGCTTGGGTACATAATTACGTTCTCGCCGAAAAGAACGATAAGGGGAATGAGTACAAGCCAGCTGAGAACACCGCCTGAGAACATATAGGAGGAAATTCTGAAACCGCAGATATAACCAACGCTCATTACAGCGGGGTAAATCTGTGTGCCGAATTCGCCGGCATAACCCTTGACTTTGAAAGCAATTTCGCCGGGAACTGCCTTTAAGCCGTCAATGATAAACTTGAATATAGCTGCAAAGCCCATACCTGCAAATACAGTTGAAGCGTTTGCACCGCCGTTTTCACCTGCAAGGAGAATTTCAGCACAAGCTGTTCCCTCAGGATAGGGGAGAGTGCCGTGTTCCTTAACGATAAGGGCATTTCTCAGAGGTACCATAAAGAAGATACCGAGAAGACCGCCGATAAGAGAAATAAGTGTGATTTCGATAATACCGGGCTTGTCCGTTACGCCGTCTTTAGCCCAGAGGAAAAGTGCAGGCAGGGTAAAGATAGTACCTGCTGCAAGGGATTCACCTGCGGAACCGATTGTCTGAACCAGGTTACTTTCGAGGATTGAGTTTTTCTTGAGAAGAACTCTGATAACGCCCATGGCGATAACTGCCGCAGGGATTGAGGCTGAAACGGTCATACCTACACGAAGTCCCAGATAAGCGTTAGCCGCACCAAAAATAATGGCGAGGAGTATACCCATAAAGATTGAGGTAACTGTAAGTTCGGGAGTTACCTTACTGGCAGGGATATAGGGTTTGAATTCTGTTGATTTGTTTTCCATCATCGTCTCCAATCTTATAATAAATTTTTTACGATTTCGATGCTATGAATATGCAGTTGGAATTCGGCTTTTCACTTTCTGCACACAACACCATTCCTTATAATTATAACAGTTTTTTTGTCGGATTTCAAGAGGGAATGAATATGATGAATATAAAAATTTTGTGAATAAATTATATACAATTTGTTACAGATGCAGAAAAGAGGTTTTTCACAGTAAATAGGTGTTAGAGCAAGATAACAAGATATTGACAAAAAATAAACAAAGTGATATAATAATTGTAGCGGGCAACGGGATTTATTCCGTTATCGGCATTACAAAATTATTCGTTTTCCAAATGTGGAATTTTTCTGCTTTTGGTCAATGATGTATGCTGAAATTTTACGCCCCACTATATAAGTGGGGATTTTTATGCTATGAAGAATTATAACTGTAAAACAAATTATCCTATATTTCTCATTCACGGAATGGGATTTCGTGACGGTATAATCGGCTATTGGGGAAGAATTCCTCATACTCTCCGAAAATGGGGAGCCGAGGTGTATTTCGGCTTTCAGGACGCTAATGGTTCAATTGAGTCCAACTGTGAAATGCTGAAAAGCTCTCTTGAAAAGGCGATTGCAGAAAGTTCTGCGGAAAAAGTCAATATAATAGCTCATTCGAAAGGCGGACTTGAAGCACGTTATCTTATTTCAACATTGGGAATGGAAGGATATATCGCTTCTCTGACCACAATCAGCACTCCGCATAATGGTTCAAAAACTATGGATAAGCTTATGAAACTGCCGAAAATACTTCTTAAAACAGGCAGCAGGGTATTTGATTTTTTCGAGGGGATTGGCGGTGACAAAACCCCCGATACCTATCGCTGTCTGGAACAGCTTACAACTGCTTTTGTAAGACGGTTTAATGAGGAAAATCCGAATAATCCGAATATTTTTTATCAAAGCTTCGGCTTTAAGATGAAAAATCCGCTGAGTGATATTTTTATGACTGTTCCATATATCGCTGTGAAGCTTCTCAACGGAGAAAGTGATGGACTTCTCAAACCTGATGAAGTAGAATGGAGCAATTTCCGAGGAGTGTATACGGGAACGGGAAACCGTGGCATATCCCATTGCGACGAGGTAGATATGCGACGTCGTCCGCTGAGCAGAAAAATGCCTGCAAACGAATACGAAATATCCGATATAACCGAATTTTATGGTAAAATTGTATCGGAGCTTAGAGAAAAGGGGCTGTAATGGAAGAAAAAAGAATAGCAGTAACAGCAATTGTCATTGATGATATGTCTGCTGTTGATGAGGTCAACGCTGTACTTCATCAGTTCAACGAAATAATTATCGGCAGAATGGGCATACCATACAGGGAGCGTGGAGTTTCGGTCATATCCGTAGCCCTTGATGCTGAACCCGATAAAATCAGCTGTCTTACGGGAAAGCTGGGACATATAAACGGCGTGTCGGTAAAATCCGCAATTTCAAAAAAATAATGGAGGTAAATATTATGTATGACGTAAAATCCTTAAAGGCTGAGGAATTTATAAACCACGAGGAAATACTTGCAACTCTCGAATATGCAGAGGCTAACAAGAATAACAGGGAGCTTATTGAGGAAATCCTCGAAAAGGCTCGTCCTAAGAAAACAGGCAGGGGAGTTGAATGTGCAGGACTTTCACACAGAGATGCAAGTGTACTTCTTGCCTGCGATATTCCCGAAATGACAGAGAAAATTTATGCTCTTGCAAATGAGATAAAGGAAAATTTCTACGGCGACAGAATTGTTATGTTTGCCCCTCTTTATCTCTCAAATTACTGCGTAAACCAGTGTGTATACTGCCCTTATCACATTCAGAACAAGGAAATTCCCCGTAAAAAGCTTACACTGGAGGAAGTTGAAAAGGAAGTTATCGCATTACAGGATATGGGACATAAGCGACTTGCTATTGAAGCAGGCGAGGACCCTGTAAACAACCCCATTGAGTACATTATTGATTGTATCAAGACAATTTACTCAATCAAGCACAAGAATGGTGCAATCAGACGTGTAAATGTCAACATTGCCGCAACAACTGTTGAAAACTACCGCAAACTCAAAGAAGCTGAAATCGGCACATATATCCTTTTTCAGGAAACATACCACAAGGAAAGCTATGAGGAACTTCATCCCGCAGGTCCAAAGCACAACTATGCATACCACACAGAAGCTATGGACAGAGCGATGGAGGGCGGCATTGACGATGTAGGCCTTGGCGTACTTTTTGGACTTGACAAGTACAAGTACGAGTTTGCAGGACTTCTTATGCACGCAGAGCATCTTGAAGCTGTTCACGGTGTAGGGCCTCATACAATCAGCGTACCCCGTCTGAAAAGAGCATCAGATATTGACCCCACACAGTTTGACAATGGTATTGATGACGATATATTTGCAAAAATTATTGCTTGTATCAGAATTTCCGTACCCTATACAGGTATGATTATCTCCACAAGAGAGAGCGAGGAATGCCGCAAAAAGGTTCTCAAACTCGGTATATCTCAGATTTCAGGCGGTTCAAGAACTTCCGTAGGCGGTTATGCAAACGAGGAAAGACCCCACGATACAGAGCAGTTTGACGTATCCGACCAGCGTTCACTTGATGAAGTTGTTAAGTGGCTTATGGAGGGCGGCTATATTCCGTCATTCTGCACAGCCTGCTATCGTGAAGGCAGAACAGGCGACAGATTTATGGCACTCTGCAAGGTGGGACAGATTCAGAACTGCTGCCACCCCAACGCATTGCTGACATTGCAGGAATATTTACAGGACTATGCAAGCCCTGAAACAAGAAAAATCGGTGAGGCACTTATTGACCGTGAAATCGTGAAAGTTCCCGATGATAAAAAGCGTGAAAAAGCCCTCGAATATCTTGATAAAATCAGAAACGGCCAGCGTGATTTCCGTTTTTGATTGACAAATAATCTGAAATGTGGTATAATAACTTTACAGGAATTTTCCTGTGACTATACTTCGTGGGAGGACAAAAATAATGGATATGTTATCAATTCTTTCAGCGGCTGTGGTTTCACCTGCAACAGGTGACCAATTTCCTGTAATTCCACTTTTACTTATTGCAGGTCTTGCTGTTGTAATAGCTGTTTTTAGCTCAATAGCTGCATCTAAGAATAAGGCAGATGACGAGGACGACGAATAAATAAAAGGACGCTGAAAAGCGTCCTTTTTGTGTACAGGCAATCCTTACTTTATGGGATTTTCCGCAATATATCTGTCAAGGATTTCAGCCGCAGTTTCCACAAATCTGATACATGGGCGAGCCTTGTAGTATTCCGCAGTTCTCTTTTCGGGAATGGGACTTTTGTTTACACTTAAATCTTTAAGCAGTTCACCGCAGTTTATGGTGTGATATACAGCCTTGAATTCCTCTGCAAGCTGCTGAATACGGCGGTAATGCTCTGCTTTTTCGCTGTCGTTATCGGCGGAACTGTAGCCATACAGCACTCCTGCAACCATAAACATACCCGAAACAGCACCGCATACCTCTCTCATACGTCCCATACCGCCGCCGAATGAGGATGAAAGGCGGAGGGCAAGTTTCTCGTCAATGCCTGTTAAATCGGAAAAAGCGGCAAAAACAGCCTGTGAACAGTTTCTGCCCTCAGCAAAAAGTTTGCAGGCAAGTTCAGCGTGATTAATCATTTACATCAACTTCTTTCTTAATACTGGGAGTTTTACAGCATACGGCACAATGAATTTCCGCAGCATCGCTATTGCGTAAAATCCTCGAAATATTGCTCAGAGTGCTTCCTGTGGTGCATACGTCATCAATGAGAAGTACCCGTTTCCCCTTTATTTTTTCGGGGAATTTCACTTCAAAAGCATTTTTCAGATTGACTTTTCGCTCTTTTTGAGTGAGAGTTTTCTGTGCTTTTGTTTTTCTGATTTTCTCAACAGTATCTGCTGATACGTCAATTTTCAGTTGCCGTCCCACTTCCTTTGCAATGAGTTCAGCCTGATTAAATCCACGCTGCCTTTTGTCGGATTTATAAAGTGGGACAGGAATAATTACATCAATTTTCTGCGATATACCGTTATTTTCAAGAGATTTCGCCAAGGCTTTTCCGAGAGCGTATACCGCATTCCCTTTAACACCCTGTTTCAGCAGAATAATTGCAGGAGAAATCTTCCCGTTATACTCAAAAGCCGCAGTAAAGCTGTCTGCACCGCTTATGCTGTTTTTAGAAGTATAGGGAGTTATTTCTCCACGGCACTTCCCGCAGAAATCCTCATGGGGGAAAATAACCTCGCTGCAAACAGGACAGCGTGTAGGGAAAATCAGCGATATTATCCGCTTTTTCAGCATATAGTGCATCAGAAATACATATAAAGCTGGCACTTAATCATTCCGTTATACAGCTTGCGGCGTTTTTTAGCTTCCTCACCGAAGAACTGCTCAAACTGCTCGTGGGGAGAGATTATGTAGCTCTGACGACTGCCGCCTTTGCCTAAAACTCTGCCCATTTTTCTGTAAATATCTTCAGCCTCACGAAGTTCAAGAAGTCTTTCGCCGTAGGGAGGATTGCAGATTACAATTGAATCCTCAGGCTGAACAAATTTTGAAATATCAGCCTGCTCAATTTTAAGCCGTGATTTTATGCCGGCTTTATGGGCATTATCCAGCGAAAGAGCAACTGCGGCATCGTCAATATCAAAGCCGATACCGTGGAAAGTTGCAGAACGGTCAACGCCGTCAATGGCACGTTTACGCTCCTCCTGCCAGATTTTACTGCTGACAGATGCCCATTTTTCAGCAGCAAATCGTCTGTTTATGCCAACCGGAATTTTGAGAGCCTTTAATGCTGACTCAATGAGAATTGTGCCGCTTCCGCAGAATGGGTCGCATACGATTGATTCTGGGCGGACACGGGCGAGGTCAACAATACCTGCCGCAAGGGTTTCTTTGATAGGTGCGGCATTGGAATTTCTTCTGTATCCACGCTTGTGAAGTCCTGCACCGCTTGTATCGAGATAAATGGTAACAACATCTTTCAAAATGCTGAACTGAATCTGCACAGGTGGCTCGGTTTCGTTGAACCAGCTTACACCATACTTTGCTTTAAGTCGCTCTACAGCGGCTTTTTTTACGATTTTCTGACAATCGGGAACGCTGTGCAGAGTTGAGTTAAGGGAATATCCCTTTACGGGGAACGCATTGTCAATGCCGATATATCGCTCCAATTCCACAGAACGAACTCCCTGAAACAAATCTTCAAAGGTTTCCGCACGAAATTCGATAAGCTCAATAAGCACACGTTCAGCGGTGGAAAGGCAGAGATTTGCCCTTGCCATTATATTTAAATCGCCTGTGAAGCTGATTTTTCCGTCGCTGACTTTTAAATCAGTTCCGCCGATTTTTGTGATTTCATATTTGAGTACGCTTTCCAGTCCGAAATGACATGGACAGCAAAGTCTGATTTTATCGTTCATATTATCACCTTACTTGTTAATTATGCAAAAGCCTGCCCGTATAATTTGGGCAGGCTTTAGGCGTCGTTATACAATTTTTTTGTAGTTCTGCCTTAATATTTTACCAGCTTTCGCCGCCTGTACCTGCGTCACCGCCGCCGGTACCGGGGTCAACCCAACCGCCGACATCGCCGCCGCCTGTGCCGGGATCAACTGTACCACCGCCGGTTCCGGGATCAACTGTGCCGCCGCCTGTACCACCTGTACCGGGATCAGTCCAGCCGCCGCCAGTTCCGCCGCCAGTACCGGGATCAACCCAGCCGCCGCCTGTGCCGCCGCCAGTACCGGGATCAACCCAGCCGCCGCCTGTGCCGCCGTATTCGGGCTGCTGCTGTTGAGGCTGCTGTTGCTGCTGTGTTGTAGGCTGACCGACAATAACGCCGCCATGACTTCCGTCACAGTATGGAGCGTATGTGGATTTCCAGTAACCTGTTGTACCTCTTGGGCAGTAGGAATTAGCAATCATACCTGTTGCAGAACACATCTGTGCTGTGATAACTGTTTCAACAGGGTCAAAGTCAACGCCGGTATCGGGGAACTGTGTATTTGCATATTCACCGATAATTTTAGTCCAAAGACTTGCTGAATTAAGACCTGATAAAGTAACATCAGGGTGATTACGCTTGTAACCGATAGTTACAGCACTTGCAAAATCTCTTGTCATACCGACAAAAGCAAGGTCGTACCAGTTTTCGGTAGTACCTGTTTTACCGATAACAGTCTTGTTCCAAAGCTTTGCATTTTTACCGGTACCATTATCAACAACATTCTTGATAAGTCTGTTCATAACCCATGCACTTTCAGCAGAAATAGCCTGTCTTGTATTTTTGCCGTCGGAGTAGTCAACGATAATCTGACCTGTTGGGTCTTCAATTCTTGAAATGATATGAGCCTCGTTATAAACGCCCTTTGCACCGTAGGGGAGATAAGCGTTTACAAGATTTTCAAGGGTAATACCATATGTGAGAGCTCCCAGAGCGAGAGGAGAATGAGCTTCATCGGCAGGGTCAAGTTCCATACCGAGAGTTTCGGTACAATATTGGAATACTGCTTTAGGTGACATTTCATCAACAAGCTGTGCAGGAACTGTATTGTATGACTGCTGGAGGAAGTAGTAGATGTAGTTTGGATAGCCGTTACCTGCTTCACGTCCGTAGTTGAAAGGCCATGCGTAACCGTCAACCTTTATATGCTGGAGAGGGGAGTTGCGGTAAATGCTTCCCCAATGGATATGGTCGCTTTCGATACCAAGACCGTAAGTCGCAACAGGCTTCATAGTAGAACCAACCTGACGAGGTTCTTGGCAGGCATAGTTTGTAACAAGGGAGTCTTTTTTCTCGCCCCAGTTACCGACAGTACACATAACAGAGCCGTCATAGCGGAGTGCAGTAAATGCGATATGGGGGAGTGCTTCGTCCTCTTCAAGAGTTCCGTCGCCGTCAAGGTCAACCCATTTACGGACATCATTTTCGTAGACGATATTATTGATATCAAGGAATTTTTCCTCAACATAAGTCTGCATCTTCTTGTCAATTGTTGAGTAAATTCTGTATCCGCCACGGAGCAGACGGTCATAGGCATCATCTCTGTCAATATTATAGAGAGTCTGAAGTTCATCAAGAGCCTCATAATACAGAGCATCATCTTCCCAAGTGTAGACTTTCTGCTTATTTTCCATTTCCTGAAGGTCAACTTCGGGGTGGAGCTTTCTATATTCCTCGGAATCGGTGTAAAGCAGGTCAGTTACGAGATATTCCTGATATTCATCATAGGTAATACCGCCGTTTTTGTACATCTGCCAGAGAACGTATTCCTGACGGGTTTTGTTGTTTGCTCTGCCGTCAACGGTAAGATTACCGTCATCGTCGTAGTATTCAACGAATGGACCGTAATATTCGGGGCTTTTTGGAATAGCCGCAAGAACAGCCGCCTCGGGAATTGTAAGGTCCTCAACGTGCTTACCGAAATAGTGGATAGCAGCAACTTCAATACCGTTTCTCGGACCGCCGAAGCCGATATAGTTCAGATATTCTTCAAGGATTTCGTCCTTTGAGTAGTTCTTTTCAAGCTGCATAGCGGCGAAAATTTCACGGATTTTACGCTGTGGAGTTTTTTCGTTATCACCTGTAAGGTTCTTGATAAGCTGCTGTGTAATTGTAGAACCACCCTGTTCGGAGTCGTAGAAGTGAATGAACATATTGAGGAAAGCGGTGAATGTACGTTTATAGTCAACACCGTCGTGGAGATAGAAACGCTCGTCCTCGGTATAAACAAAGGCGTCACGCACGTGCTGGGGAACTTTTTCAATATCCACAGGAATACGCTGTATACCGTCGGGGGGTTTGAGTTCAAACAATTTTGCGTTCTCATACTCACCTGTTTCCTCGTTGAGCTTTTGTCCGTAGAAATAAGTAGTACTTCCTGCTTCAAGCTCCTGAAGGGTAATTGACGAGGAATCGTCCATAAATCCTGTAACATAGACTGTGAGTGCCGTAGCAACAACAGTACCTGTTATGACGATAATGAGGAAAAGAGAAAGAAGAGTTGTAGCAATACAAGCGAAAAGCTTTTTCAGAATAAAGAGGAAAATATTCCATTTTTTCTTTTTCTTCTTTTTCTTTTTGGGGGCTTGTCTGACAGGTTGTCTGTCGTAATATTCATTCTGTCTGACAGCGTCATTTTCACGATTATAGTTAGCCATTTTGTCCTTCGGCACGTTAAAACCGCACCGTTCTCCTTTCAATGTAATGTCGTAAATCTATACATTTTATATTATACCACAAAAAATATCATTTGTTAATACCATAAAAGGGAATTTTTTTATTTTTGTATAATTTAGCAAAAATCGGGCAGATTAATAGTAAAAATTCAGCAAAGGAGCAATTTTTATGACTGCATCTCAAAAGAAAATCTACCTTATTATAATGACAGCTATTACGGTATCGGGATTTATAATTATCTGCACTCTCGGTCAGTCCATTCACAGGGAGCGAATGGCGGCAAGGCTGTCGGATATTGCAGCTGCCGAACCTGCGGTAATCAGCGTAATCACGGAGTATAACGGCAGGATTGGGGTATTCCGTGAGGGAAGTTCAAAGCCTTACCGTATAATTGACTATGATTTTTCTCTGCTGTCGGATTACGACAAAGAGCATCTGAAACAGGGAATAATTATCGAGTCTGACCGTGAATTACAGCAGTTTATCGAGGATATTGCGTCATAGGTGCGATTATTTCTTTGCAGGTTTCTTTTTCTTCTTTTTTCTGACGGAATAGCCGAAATCCCCTAATTTGCGTCCGAGGGCGAAATATTCACCGTGGGCATATGCCGCAAGTCCGCATTGCTGCAAATTCAGCTTACCCTTGCTGTCGATGAATTTTTCGTCAACGTCAATTCCTACAATTTCCGCCAAAAACATTGTATGACTTCCAAGAAGTTTGCTTTCAGTTACACGACATTCAAGGCTTACGGGACATTCCTCAATAATGGGGGCGGAAACCTTTTGAGCAGGTACGGGAGTGAAGCCGCATTTTGCGAATTTATCAATATCCTTTCCGCTTTTTACGCCGCAGAAATCAACTTCTTTCACCATAGCGGAGGTGGTGAGGTTGATTACAAATTCACCCGATTTCATAATCATATCGTGGGAAAATCTTTCGGGGCGAACTGAAATATATGTCATGGGCGGTCTTGTGCAGACAATTCCCGTCCAGCCGATAGTGAGAACATTGGGTTTATCCATAGTTCCGCAGGTTACAAGGGCGGCAGGCACAGGAGCGAGAAGTGCGCTGCCTTTCCAGAATTGTTTTGCCATATCAAATCTCCTTATTGTAAAGTATATGTTTTATTATACCATAAATTAACTGATTTTTCAACATATAATGCTAAAAAATAATGACCTGTTCCGACAGATTTTTTTCAAAGCATATGATATAATATTGCAAAAAGATAAAGGAGAAAACAAAATGAAAGTAAATATAACATCAGAAAACGGCACGGCTGTGGCTGTTTTAAACGGAGAAATCGACCACCATACCGCCCGTTCCCTGCGTTCGGAAATTGACCGATTTGTGATAACAATGCAGCCTGAACGGCTTGCAATGGATTTCACGGGGATTACCTTTATGGACAGTTCGGGAATCGGGCTTATAATCGGAAGGTACAAGCTTATGAAAGAATGGGGCGGACAGCTTGAAATCCGTGGCACACAGCCATATATCCGCCGTGTGCTGAAATTGTCGGGCATTGAAAGAATTGTAAAAATTGTGTGAGGTGTAAAAATGGAAATTTTAAACGAGATGAAAATTATTCTGCCCTCTCATTCGGTTAACGAGGGGGCAGCAAGAGCTGCTGTATCGTCATTTCTGATACAGGCAGACCCAACAGTTGAGGAGCTGTCGGATATCCGCACAGCCGTTTCCGAGGCGGTGACAAATGCCATAGTTCACGGCTACAGAGGAACTATGGGCAATATTGAAATTACGGTGCGGCTTCTTGAAAATCGGGAAATCTACATAAAAATCAAGGATAGAGGATGCGGCATAGCTGACGTAAAACAGGCAATGGAGCCGCTTTTCACCACAGCTCCCGAAGAAGAAAGGTCAGGACTGGGATTTTCGGTTATGGAGAGTTTCACGGATAAGCTGAGAGTTACCAGCAAGGGCGGAAAGGGTACAACTGTGACAATGCGGAAAAGGCTGGGCGGCAATGGGAAGTGTTAAAGCTGAGGAAAATCTCGGACTTGTCCACCTTTGTGCCAATCGTTTTCGTGGCAGGGGGATTGAGTATGACGATTTGTATTCCGCAGGCTGTCTTGGACTTCTCAAAGCCGTAAAGGCATTTGACAGCGACAGGGGAGTGAAATTCTCAACCTATGCCGTTCCCGTGATTTTAGGGGAAATCAAGCGGCTTTTCCGTGACGGCGGCACGGTAAAAGTCAGCCGCAGTCTTAAAGAATTATCCATGAAATTGCAAAAAGTGTGTTCGGAGTTTATGCTCCGTGAGGGGAGAGAGCCTGCAATCAGCGAATTATCGGAGATTGTGGGAGTCTGTGAGGCTGATATTGCAGAGGCATTATGTGCATCTCAGCCTCTTGTTTCTCTCACCTCAGCCGACGATGAGGGAGGGCAGACGGATATTCCCGTTGAGGCACATGATGAGCAGATTCTGGATTTGCTTGCATTGCGGCAGATTATGAAAGCCCTGCCCGAAAATGACCGTATGCTGCTGGAATTGCGGTATTTCAGGAATATGACGCAGTCAGCGGCGGCGAAAATTCTCGGAATGACGCAGGTTCAGGTATCAAGGCGTGAAAAAAAGCTCCTTACGGAAATGCGTAAAGAGCTTTTGAGTTAAGCTGTTGATAGTAAATTAATTTACAGAAGTTGATTATTTGTCGAAAATCGACCATTCTACTTCTTCAAATTCAATTACAGGGTCACCTTTTTTTCGAAGATCAAAATCTGTGACAAATATTTGATCATCAAGAATGTATACCTTGCAGTACGGAGAAGCAAGTGCTTTTTCAGGCCTTTTTTTTCCTGCATAGACAGCACAAACTTGTTCACCATTGTAATCAAACGCCACATAAAGAAGGGTACCATTCGGCTTTCCACCAGTATGACTATAATTATAATCTTTAATTCTGCGATAGGAGATAATATTACCGTCAATCTGCTCACCGTTTGTTATTATTTTTTTTACTTTTCCTGTCCATAACGTCTGCCACACTCCAATTAAGAAAAACGGTAATGAAAATACGAGAATATATCCACTAAATTCACGAAGAGCTTTCCAATTATATCCATCACTCTCATATAACAAGGAAAACATACTGAGCGATATTGCGATAACAAGACTTATAATATACGCACCTATTGCAGCAGCATTACAGCTGGACAAACTGAAACGATAACCTTCTAAGGGATTAGAAATGACTTTATATTCTGATTGCTTTATTTTATTTCTTTTCATAATTTACGATTCCAAGCTTTCCAGATCATAATGTTTTAAAACATCGTCCCAAGTTTCAAAGCCCCAATCACTAAGTTTTCTTGTTTCACCGCTACATCCCATTGACACGAGAGGTTCTTGTGATTGATAACAGAAAGAGTTGCAAGGTGAATAATCGTTATCAAACTCAACTATATATTCTATTCCCTTTAGTGTAGGATGTTTTTCAATGAGATAGCTTCCAAAACCGTCATCCTCTTGCACGACGCTATGTATAACCTTGTTACAAATTTCCCTCTCGTCAACGTAGTATTGACCTGCATCTACCAATATAGCACCAGCGACTGATGATGTAGCTTCCATTATGAATTCGTCAACTGGAGCTGTTGTATCGGATTTCTGCATGGTTGTATTTTGTTCACTTTCAGTAAGTTGTACATTCTGCTCTGTAGTTTCTATTGAGCTTTCATCAAGAGAAGTTGTTATACTTGGCTGCTGTACAGCAGTATTCTGTTCGCTCTTGTCAATGTCAGTATCATGTCCGCAGCTTGTCATTGTTAATGAAGCAACAGCTATAATGGTTGTAATTATCATTTTCTTTTTCATAACCCATTGCCCTCCATATCGGCATTTCTGAAAATAGTTTGATTAAAATATTAGATATTCAATAACGGAATTTGACATAAGAAATCCGCTTTCCGTCAGGGCGATTTTTTCGCCGTTGTATGTGATATATCCTGCCTTTAAAAGGGGCGGGATTTTTTTTATTAAATCGTCTTTATGCTGTGGAAAGTCGTTTAAATCATAACCCTCAGCCAATCTCAGCCTAAGCATTGCGTATTCCTCAAAGCCGCAGGGGGAACTGTCGGTTATTTCCGCAATCTGCACGGGAGATGCGATAAATGCTTGTAAATCTCCTGAAACTGCAAATCTTGCACCCTTGTAGCAGGAATGTGCCGACGGACCTATGCCGATATAGTCAAGGCATTTCCAGTAGCGGCTGTTATGGCGGCTTTCAAAGCCTTTTTTGGCGAAATTTGACACCTCATACTGAAAAAATCCCTTTTCACGGAGCCGATTCACCATAGCCGTGTACAATTCCGCAGATGTGTCCTCATCGGGGATTTTCTCACGGATTTCCATGCAGTCAAAGGGCGTTCCCTCCTCGATTTTGAGGATATATGCGGAAATGTGCTGAATTGGCAGTTCAGCCATAGCGTCAATGGAGCGAATGAGCATTTCCTCTGTCTGATTTGGCAGGGCAGCCATTAAATCGCAGGAGATATTGTCAAATCCAGCGGATTTTGCGTCATATACGGCTTTTACCCCACGTTCAGCGGTATGAGTTCTGCCGAGAATTTTCAATTCCTCGTCATTCATTGACTGAATACCCATAGAAAGCCTGTTAATTCCCGATATACGGAGCATTTCAAGCTTTTCGGCAGTAAGTGTATTTGGATTGGCTTCAAGGGTTATTTCAGCGGAATTTTCCACATTGAAATTGTCATATATTTCCCTTAAAATTGCGGAAATCTGCTCCGCCGACAAAAGTGAGGGAGTTCCGCCGCCGAAATAAATCGTATCCGTAACCGTTGATTTATCCGAATAATGGCGGATATTCCGCAGTACAGCCTCAACGTAGGATTGAACCTGTTCCTTTCGGTAGGGCAGGGAGTAAAAGTCGCAATATCGGCATTTTTTTCCGCAGAACGGAACGTGGATATACAGTCCGAGGCTCATTTTACAGCTTCAACTCTGATAGCAGGTGCAAGCTTGAAAAAGAATGCGTTTACAAGCTTGGGAACGATGAATTTAAGTGCAATAAGTCCTACAACGATTGGCACTTCGTAAAAAGCAATCCACTCAAAAGATGTACCCCAGAATGACTGGGATTTGAGGTAAATAAATACAACAAGAGCAAAGCAGATTACTGAAAAAACGGCATTGAAAACGGTTGCACCCATGCCGTTTACAGCCTTTTGTCCACATTCAATACATACTTTACCCTTTGAATTCAGCTGTCCTGCAAATGCCTTTTTCCACGGATTGAAGCTTTTTTTGCCGCAATGAGGACAATTATAGATACTGTTCATTTCAAATCCTCCTAATTTGTATGGGCGGATAATTTCCGCCCATGAATAGTTATTTATTTAGAGATGCCCTTTAGATAATGGTCTTAATTTTTTCCTTTTTCTTGTTTTTGCAATTCCGAAAATGCGGAAATATTCAAGAATAACAAGTCCCACAATGAAAATTCCGAGGGAAATTCCAATCCACAGCCAGTTTGTGTTATCAGATTTTGCGGCGATATACACCACAATTCCCACAATTACAATCGCCCACACAAGAGTGATTTCACGGAGAGAAATTCTCAGACGGCGGAAGAAATTGCGGATTTTCGCCCCGTTGATTTCCATTAATTCCGTAACTGTTGAAATTACGGAGAGAATGAGCCATATAACCGAAAGGGCGGTCAGGATATAGTAAAAAATCATAGCATTTTCCTCATGTATCAAGCTTGAGAACGCTCATAAATGCCTCCTGCGGCACTTCTACTGTGCCGAGCTGACGCATACGCTTTTTACCCTCTTTCTGCTTTTCAAGGAGCTTTTTCTTACGGGTAATATCACCGCCGTAGCACTTGGCAAGTACGTCCTTACGCATAGCTTTTACAGTTTCACGGGCAATGATTTTTCCGCCAATTGCCGCCTGAATAGGCACTTCAAAAAGCTGACGTGGAATATTTTCTTTCAGCTTTTCAGCGATTTTTCTTGCTCTGCCGTATGCTTTATCTGTGTGGATAATAAAGGAAAGAGCGTCCACAATATCGCCGTTGAGGAGAATATCAAGCTTAACAAGCTTAGAGGGAACATATCCCATCATTTCATAGTCAAAGCTTGCATATCCCTTTGTACGGGATTTCAGCACGTCAAAGAAATCGTAGACAATTTCGTTGAGGGGGAGTTCATAGTGGAGTTCAACACGGGTATCATCAAGATATTTCATATCCTTGAAAACTCCACGTCTGTCCTGACAAAGCTCCATAATATTTCCAACGTAATCGGATGGGGAGAGGATATTTGCCTTAACCATAGGTTCTTCCGCAGTTTGAATAAGTGCAGGGTCGGGGTAATTTGTTGGGTTGTCGATGTATACCACTTCGCCGCTTGTCATTGTTACCTTATAAATAACAGAGGGGGCAGTTGTGATAAGGTCAAGGTTATATTCACGCTCCAGTCGCTCCTGAATGATTTCCATGTGGAGAAGTCCGAGGAATCCGCAGCGGAAGCCGAATCCCAGAGCAATTGAAGTTTCGGGTTCAAAGGAAAGTGAAGCGTCGTTAAGCTGCAATTTTTCCAGAGCCTCACGCAAATCGCCGTATTTCGCACCGTCAGCAGGGTAAATACCCGAGAATACCATAGGATTTACCTTACGATAGCCTGGGAGTGGTTCATTGCAGGGGTTGTCGTTATTTGTAACGGTATCGCCAACCTGTGTATCTCCGATACTCTTGATAGATGCAGAAATATAGCCAACTTCGCCAGCTTCAAGTGAGCCGTTGTTCACGAGATTTGAAGCGTCCATATAGCCTGCTTCAACAACGGTGAAAACTGCTCCTGTAGCCATAAGGCGGATATTATCACCGACTTTTACACGTCCCTCCTTGACACGGACGTAGATAATAACGCCCTTGTAGGAGTCGTAGTAGCTGTCAAAAATCAAGGCTTTGAGAGGCTTTTCAGTATCACCTGTTGGTGCAGGAATATCGGTAACAATTCGCTCTAAAACTTCCTCAATATTTGTACCCATTTTAGCGGAAATTCTTGGAGCGTCCATAGCAGGAATACCGATTACATTTTCCACTTCGTTGCACACTCTTTCGGGGTCAGCAGAGGGCAGGTCGATTTTATTGACAATCGGCACAACTTCAAGGTCGTGTTCAATTGCAAGATAGGTATTGGCAAGAGTCTGTGCCTCAATTCCCTGTGAAGCGTCCACAACGAGAATTGCACCCTCACAGGCAGCAAGGGAACGTGAAACTTCATAGTTGAAGTCAACGTGGCCGGGAGTGTCAATGAGGTTAAAAATATAGTCCTCGCCGTTCTGTGCTTTATATTGCATACGAACTGCACGGGCTTTGATAGTGATTCCACGTTCACGCTCAATGTCCATATTATCGAGAAGCTGTTCTTCCATATCACGGATAGCAACAGTTTCTGTTTTTTCAAGAATACGGTCTGCAAGAGTGGATTTTCCGTGGTCAATATGAGCCACAATGCAGAAGTTTCTGATTTTATCGTTAGCCAAAGTAATTCCTCCGTTGTTTTAAATTCAACTTATATACTCTCCCACAGCTAAACTTATATCAATCCCTAAAATGTTAGTAGATAAAGATGATGAGCAGAAATGTTGTATGTCAAGGCGGACAACGAAAGCATACTGCCGTATGGTGAGGAAGTCCAACGATGACATACGGCATTTATGCCATTAGATTTGTCTACTGTTGTTTTAGGGATTGGTATTAGCACGCATTGCGTGGGAGCTACCCGTATATTATAGCACATTTTTTCACAAATGGCAATGCTTTGAGGAAAAAATATTGCTGAACATACATCATAATTTCACAGCTTATTTGCCGCTGTTGAGTTTGTCAATGTATTTTTTGTATAACGGCACAATTTCGTTATCGTCGTAAAAAAGAAATCGGTGATTATTTTTGTATTCAAGCTGTTGTGTACGTGCATTTTCAGCATCATTTTTAATTCTGTCGCCTGAAATTCTTGCAAGAAATTCCGCATAGCTGTCGGATAATGCACGGTGATTTTTAATGAGAAATTCATTTTCTCTCTCATCTTCAACCTCGCTTACACAATCGCTGACGGATTCAAGAAGTCTATCCAGAATATTAAGGAATGAGCAGTCATCATCGCCGAAATCGTGGTCAAATGCTCGGCATTTTCCTGTATCACACGAAATACCGTAAACACAGTGTGTGCTGCTTGCAATGTGACTATAATTGTCATCTTCATAGTTGTCGTCACGTAAAACAGAGCCGCCACTGTAAATTATCCAGTCATTTATAGTCAGCTCACTGCACAGATAAAGCCATTCCATATAATCTGAATAATCCTTGTCGGGTTCAACGTCAAATTTTAATCTGTAAGGCTCAATTCTTTCAGGAGGCAGAGGCGGCTCCATAGTCATATAGTCGCTGCCGAGATAATCACAGCATTTTTTTAACAGTTCAAAGTAATCCTTAACTGTCATATCCTCCGTATTTCGAGGAATTTCCGCAGGGCAGAGGTATGCTTTGCTGTCCTCTTTCAGCAGCTCAACGGGATATGCTTGTGAGAAATCCGCAGATATTCCACCTGTGCAGGCTTTTTCCCAGTCATCAACAGTAGCAATTGTTTCATATTCAAATTCTGTATCATAGCTGTCGGATTTAACTGTAAATGTAACAGCTTTCCACGGCTTATCGCCGTATTTTTCATTGTACAGTTCACAGAATGTCATACCTCTGTCGTTGAGAATTTCAAATATTTCAGGGTCACGGCGGTAATCAAGAATATAACCGTATCGCTTTTCCTCCGTTGACATTGAAGTAACAAAATCGGTATTTTTTTCGATATAGCAGTAATTGAAATGCAGGGTATCATTTTCCCTGATAATTCTGAAATATATTTTTTCATAGGGAACAGGACAAACCATACGGATATATTTTACAAGTTCAATCTGCCCTATTTCATATAAGCCGATATTTCGCTGATTATTCAGATAGTCCATAATTACTGATACAATTCTGTGGTCGGTGTCTATCACCAATTGTCTTTTCAGGAATTTCAACAGGGTATCATCATCAATGAGATTTTTATCAATAAGCTTTTTCAAAAGGTCAGCTGTGTTATCATAAGAAGTAATAATAAGCGGCTCCATATTTGAACGGATAAAATCAAGAGCATTTTCGCTTTCGGTTATTATGTAGGCAGAGGAGGCAAGTTTTAATGATTCTTCAAAAATCGTGCAGCTTTGCATTCTGCCTGATTCTGTCAGAAAATCGGGCTTATTAAAATTGCCGCTTTTTATAAATGCAAGTCTTGCATTTATATCTCTTGTTTTATTTGCACCGGAACAGTATGGATAAAGCTGTGCCGTGCCTTTTTCGGAATAAAAATAAACTTTGCAATTACAGTTGAAGGCTCGTAATCCTATTGAATTTATAGTGAAAGGAATTGAAATGCTTTTAAGGTTTTGGCATTTGCTGAAAGAATCGCTGTCAATTTCCGCAACAGTTGGAGGGAGAGTTATTTCTTCAACTGCTGTACAGCTGGAAAATGCGGTCCAGTTAATTCTTTTCACTCCATTGGGGACATTGATTTTTTTAGTTTCCATAGGACATTCTATGCCTGTAAGAACGGTATTATCTTTTACAATAAATCTAATATCAGCAGGAGCGGGATGAGTTATTTCCTCAGCTTTTTTCTCCGAATTATTATTAACAGGAGCAGGGGAGTTTGTTTCCTCAGCTTTTTTCTCTGAATTAGTATTAACAGCAGTAGGCAATGTTAATTTCTCAGGTTTTTTAGTTGTGTCATTATCTGCGGCTCGTAATTGACTTTTCCGTTTTTCGTATTCATCAAACGCCTTTTGCAGATGTTTCGCAACTTGCTCTTTTGTTTTTTCATCAATAACCATTTGCGGTTTCTCCGAATTATTATTAACAGGAGCAGGGGAGTTTGGTTTTTCAGATTTCTCAGTATTGCCGTTAATTGCGGATTTTAATTTTTCGAAAAACTTATAAAAAAGCATATATTTCTCCTTTAATCAGAATTATCGTGTATTTTATTATATCATAAATTTCCTTGTATTTCAATATTTTTTTAGGAATGGTATTGAAAAATAGTTTTAAATATGATATGATTAAGAATATCTATAGGGCATCTCTAAAAAACCCTTTTGAGAAAAAACAGCTATGCACGGCATCTACTGTGTCAACCTCCCTTGGAGTGCGGCAGCACGCCTGCGGAAGCTTTCCTTGCAGCTGTCATACCTATCTGTTTTTTCTTTAGAGGTTCTCTTTAATCAAACGAGTTTTTAGAAATGCTCTATAAAATCATTCTGAAAAGGAGAGAATAGTATGACATTATATGAAGAATGTTTGGAAGCTTTAAAGGAATACACGATTATAGAGGATAAAGAACTGGAAAAAAAGCTGTTTTCAAAGTTAAAACTTACGTTTACAGGCAAGGTTGATTTTACAAAATATATCAACCCACGAACAATAAGCTTTGATGAAATTCCTTCGTTTTTGGGCGGAAAGGATTGCTACATCATATGGGATAATGCTGAATATCCCATACTTAAAGCGGATATTGACAATATTATGTATGAGGATAATATTTATGAGGTGTTGGCTGTGGGATTTAATACGTGGTTTATTTCCGCTGATATGACACGGATTATTGAATACTATCACGAAAATGAACTTACAGCAGCTTATACCAATCCCTAAAACAACAGCAGACAAATCTAATGGCATAAATACTGGTCTGTTGTCGTTGGACTTCCTCACCATACAGACAGTATGCTTTCATCGTCCGCCTTGACATACAGCATTTCTGTCATCATCTTTGTCTACTAACATTTCATGGAGTGATATGAAATTCCAAATGAATAAAGGGCATCTCTAAAAACTTTTGATAAAAACATAAAATGATTATGTTACAAAAAGTAGTGACATAAGCATTTTTTATAAAAGGGAACTTATATAATGGTATAAAAAATCCCCGAAAAATCGGGGATAAATGGTGCCGAAGACGGGACTTGAACCCGTACGGGATTGCTCCCGGCAGATTTTGAGTCTGCTGCGTCTGCCATTCCGCCACTTCGGCAAATATTACGTATAGCACAAATTACTATAATATTATACCATAAAATTTAATCAATGTCAAGGGCTGAATAAATTAAAATAAAAAAATATATATGACGTGCATTTTTTCAAGCTTCACAGTTGTGTTATATATAGAAGCGTAAAACTTCTGAAACGACAAAAAGAGAGGACGGTGTTTTAATTGGATAATGATAATATTTCATTGTATGCTTTCAGAAAATTCGGAGATATGGTATTGCGAGTTGCGTATACATCTTGTGGAAATTATGCGGAAGCCGAGGATATAACGCAGGATATATTCCTGTATCTCCATTCAAATCCTGTGGATTTTGAAAGTGATGAACATTTGAAAGCATGGCTGTTGAAAGTCACAACCAACAAATGCAAAAACTACAAAAGGAGTTTTCGAGTAAGTCATACGGGAACTCTGGAGGAGGATTATCAGGGGAGTTATAATATGGATACAACAGATGTGGAGGTAAGGGAACTTCTGTCATCTCTGCCGACTAAATATGGGGCGGTAATGTATTTGTATTTATACGAAAGTCGGACAGTTGAGGAAATTGCTGCGTTATTGGATAAAAAAATCAACACGGTTAAATCCTTGATACGCAGGGGAAAGGCGAAGCTTAAAATTGAGCTTGCAGATGAAAACCAAACGACAAAACAAGGTAGTGTAAGGAGGACAGAATTATGAGAAAAGACGATTATAAATTACACCTTGACAAAATTAAATGCAGCGATGAATTCAGAAGAAAAATGGAGGAACTGCTTTCGGCTGAGCAGGAGGAAATATATGCTGAAAGTGTAACCACAGTTGAAAGAGCAGGAAGAATTAATATTCAGCGTTGGTCGGGATTAGCGGCATCGGCTGTATTATTGGCAGGTATCGGCGGATTGGCAGTTCATACAATGAAAGATGCTCCCGAAGTTCCCCCAACTCATAGCGGAGAATCAGATGCTCCCATAGCTGCAACAGGAGATAAGAGCAATGACGAAGCAGGGGAGTATTATTTCAGCTTTGAAAATAACACATATTACCGTTTGGCAATGGGCGTTGAGGGAGAACTTCCCGATGAACTTGCTGAGAAATTAATTGAAAGAATAAATAGCGGAATTAAAAGGGAATACGACAAGGAAATAACAGCCGAAAACGATATTCAGGAAGCAAAATATGATATTAATTTGTTTGAACATGACAGCGTTCCGAATACCGAATGTAAAGACTATGTATTCACAATATGTTCCGATACAGACGAAGATTTGCTTTATAAAGTAAGTAATAATAATATTATATTTATTGCGGATAATGGTGAAGAATCCCTGTATTTCGGAGATAAGGATTTATATGGAGATATAAACAAAACGATTGCTGAGAATATATTCAGTTATGACTGGAAAGTCGTAAATGATGAATATTCCGAAGAATACAGCAGCTTGCTTAATAAGTACAGAGATGAAATTGTCAGATCTGACCTTGAACTAGGCGACGATATTATTGTATTAGATACTAATTTGCCTTTTATTACTCATGCTAATAAAAACGGTACAATTCAAGTGTACTATTCAATTGGAATAGGTTCAGAAATTTTCCCTGTAACATATCAGGCACCTGTTGAATTTGTAACGGCTGTATATGAACTTATGGATGAAAATTATGCAATTGATTTATCACCGGAACCAATGAATATAAAAGAGAAACTTAACAGTGTTCTTTCAAATTCCGATTTCAATGAAAACAGCGATGTTTTTTACGGTACGGGACAGGGACAATTCAGCAAGGGATTTGAAATCGGAAAGGCAGGAGAAGTTGGCGGAGATGAATTAATAAAACTTCTTGCAGATTATGAGTGGGTACCTGCTGAGGATTCGGACTATATGAGAAGCGACTTTATAAGGATAAGTTATCAGAGCGAATTTGATTTAATAGGAATTTCCGTAAATGACAAAGGTGAGCTTTATGACAACGAAGAAGCCGTGCTTTACAGAGCAGAAAATGCAGATATTTCAGCATTGCAGGAACAGTTCCAAAGATTGCTCCGAGCAAATGATGAAGTTCGTGTGGCGTATAATCTTTGTACAAGAGCTGATAATTTTACAACCCTTGAAAGCGAAGTAAGCATATATTACAATCCATTGGACGAAACAGGGGAGAATAAGCCTGTGAACTGCACGGGAATGTTATATTTAAAGAATCAGACATACGGCGAAAGCAAGGATGTCACCAGCGATTATTATATGGTTCTTAACGGAGATGACAGCGATTACAGCGGAGAATTTTACAAGAAAGGTCGCTACTGGGCATTTGTTGAAAAGAACGGCTCAATTGCTAAGGGATTTTTCAGAGGTGACAGGGATTTTGAGGACTATCGTCTTTTCACAAGAGATAATTATATTGCAAGCGGCGGATATGATAATTACGATGCAATAAATATTGACTATGATAATCTTTACAATGACGCATTTTATACTTTCACACGCAAAGATGATGAATATATGAATGTGCTGGATTATAATCATGCTGTAGGTCAGGCTAATGATATTGTTAAAATTGAGTATATCGAACAGTACGACAATACAGAAGTGAAAAATGATTACAGCGAAATTCTTGAATTCAAAGTGAACGGAATGGGAGCGCTTGTCTATTATAGCAGGTCACGTAAAAATCTTGAAACAGGGGAGATTGAAAAGTATCTTGAATTCAAGCTTTGTGACGGAGTTTGTCTTGGTATGGGTGAACCAATGCCCCATTTTGACCCGATTTACTTTGCAATTCCTTCGACTTCCGAAGAACTTGCGAAAGAATTTGAACTTATTAACGAAACATAAAATCAGCATAACGACAAAAACGCCACCGCAAAAACGGTGGCGTTAAATATTGCTATAATATAATTACTTAGAAATAAGAGCAAGTGTATCTCTTGCAATGAGAAGCTCCTCGTTTGTAGGAACAACCCATACATCAACCTTAGAATCAGCAGCAGAAATCTTAGCAAGCTTACCTCTTAAACCGTCGTTAACAGCCTCGTCAAGCTTAATGCCGAAGAATTCCATATCCTTACATACAGCAGCACGAACGTCATATGCATTCTCGCCGATACCGCCTGTAAAGAGAACAGCGTCAAGACCGTTCATAGCAGCAGCATAAGAACCGATGTACTTCTTGATTTCGTAAACGAGCATATCAGAAACAAGCTGAGCTCTCTTGTTACCGCTTTCAGCAGCAGCTGTGATATCTCTGTTATCAGAACCAACGCCTGAAACTCCGAGGAAACCTGACTTCTTGTTCATGTAGTCGCTCATTTCAGCAGGTGTGAAACCGTGCTTGTCAGCTACGAAAGTAACAGCGGAGGGGTCAACAGCACCTGAACGTGTACCCATAACTACACCGTCAAGGGGAGTGAAGCCCATGGAAGTATCAACAGACTTACCGCCGTCAACAGCTGTGATAGAAGAACCGTTTCCGAGGTGGCATGAAACAATCTTGAGGTCCTTAATGTCCTTGCCCATAGCCTCAGCAAGAGCAGCTGAAACGAATCTGTGAGATGTACCGTGGAAACCGTACTTTCTTACGTGGAGGCTCTCATAATCCTCATAAGGAAGACCGAACATATAAGCCTTGGGTGGCATTGTCTGGTGGAAAGCTGTATCGAATACAACAACCTGAGGAACATTTGCAGGAATTACGCTCTTGCAGGCACGGAGAGCAAGTGCATGAGCGTGGTTGTGTACGGGAGCAAGCTCACGGAGTTCATCAATCTTGTCGATGATTTCATCTGTAACAAGAACGGACTTATCGAAAATATCAGCACCCTGCACGATACGGTGACCAACAGCTGAAATCTGGTCCATGCTGTCAATAACCTTAGCATCGCTTACAGTAAGAGCCTCAACAAGCTTCATGAAAGCTTCTGTATGTGTGGGGAATGAGCAGTCCTCATCAAGTGTTCTGCCGTCAGCAGCTTTGTGAGCGATGTGTCCGTCGATACCGATACGGTCACAGTTACCCTTAGCGATAACACTTTCATCAGCCATATCAATAAGCTGATACTTGAGAGAAGAACTACCTGCGTTTACAACTAAAATAATCATTATAAAATTCCTTTCATCAAAGGGAAAAAGCCCCTTTGTTTATAGTACCATATACTATTATATACTATTTTCAGAAAAAATCAAGTCTTTTTTGGAAATTTTCGGAAAATTATGTGAAAAAAATATCAAACAGCGAATTTTTGTCTGATTAATTGATTCATTTCCTATAAAAAGAGCAGGGCGGATATTATCCGCCCACAGTTTGAAATTATGGATTATGTGATATTACTTAGCAAGGAATTCCTCAATAGTGCCTGTTCCGCCTGTCATAGTATAAGCGTAGTAAGCAAGGATAATTGAAGCATCGGAAGCGTCAAGAACACCGTCAGCGTTCAGGTCAGCTGTACGGCGAACAGGAAGATTTTCAGCACCGTAATGGATATTTACATCTTTGAGGTATTTTATTCCTCCGATTACATTCCACTGTTCAGGAGAACCCTCGTAGTATATATCCTGTACAGAGCCACTTGAAACGTTACTTGAAAAAGCATTTTCGCTTATGTTTGTAACGCTTTTTGGTAAGTAAAGTGCTTCTAAATTACAGTTTTCGAACATTCTGGTCGGAATTGTAGGTATACCTTTAATTTTTACGGTTCTGAGGTTTGTGCAGTTTGAAAATACAGCTGTGCCTATATCAGTTAATGATGCAGGTATTTCGATTTCTTCAAGACTAATACAATTTTGGAATGCATCATAGCTGATTTCCTTTAATGTTGAAGGTAAAGTAACATTTTTTAAGGAAGTGCATCCTCTGAAAGTTGCAGCATAAATTCCTGTTACGCCTTCCGGAATGACAATACTTTCAAGAGTTGAACAATTTTGAAAAGCAGTAGAACCAATTGCTTTTACAGGTAAACCGTCAATTTCAGATGGAATTACAAGCTCTTTAACAGAATCGTCGAAACTTTCGATAGATATATATTCGCCAAGTACTGTAAGATATGTTATTGAACTGGGAACTTCTTCATTTTCAGCATTTGCTGTAATAACTGTATCTGCCCCTGTGAAAGTTGTTGCTGTACCTGCACCCATAATCATTGCAGCTGCAAGTACACTTGCCATAATTTTTTTCATAATAATACCTCCGTTTTTAACATTTCAACATCGTATTGTTGAATACTTACTATTATACAAAAAAAAAAAAAATGCAATACTTTTTTATGAATTTCAAATAAATTTCTCTGTTATTGCTAAAATGGAAAAGTTTGGATTAAAAATAAATCTCTGTTTTACATAAATAAATGGGAGGGGGGACAGCTTTAAATTTTCGGAAATTTATGTGAAAAATTGTCAAACAGCGGATTTTAAATCTGATTATTGCATTTTTTGTAGGGGCGGATATTATCCGCCCACAGTTTGAAATTATGGATTATGTGATATTACTTAGCAAGGAATTCCTCAATAGTACCTGTTCCGCCTGTCATAGTATAAGCGTAGTAAGCAAGGATAATTGAAGCATCGGAAGCGTCAAGAACACCGTCAGCGTTAAGGTCGGCAGTACGGCGAACAGGGAGATTTTCAGCACCGTAATGGATATTTGCATCTTTGACAGCTTTATTATTTCTGATTGCATTCCACTGTTCAGGAGAACCCTCGTAGTATACATCCTGTACCGAACCTCCCATAAACGCATTTATATGTATGTCGATAACGCTTTTAGGAATGTACAGTGTAGCTAAATTGCAATTAGGGAAAGTCATATTAATACTGGATATACCATTGTTAATTGTAACAGTTCTCAGGTTGGTACAATCTTCAAATGCATAATCGCCTACGTAGGTTGTTCCCTTAGGGATTTCTATTTCTTCGAGACTTATACAATTATTGAATGCACTACCGTCTATTCTTTTTAATGTTGATGGAAAAGACACGTTTTTCAAGGAAGTACATCCCTTAAAAGCCTCACTGCCAATCTCTGTTATACCCTCAGGAATAACTACACTTTCCAGAAGTGAAGCACCTTTAAATGCGCTGCCTCTTATTATGGTAACCGGAGCACCTTCTATTTCAGCAGGAATTTCAAGTTCTGAAACAGAGTTATCGAATCCATGGATTCTTACATATCCTTCATATACATCATATTCTAATGAACCGAACTTTTCGAATGCACTTGCTGTTAAAACTGTATCTGCTCCTGTAAAAGTTGTTGCTGTACCTGCACCCATAATCATTGCAGCTGCAAGTACACTTGCCATAATTTTTTTCATAATTTTCTCCTTTTTCGGGATTACACCCTTTTAATTTTAACATTTCAACATAAATGTTAATTACTATTATTACACGAAAAATAAAAATAATCAATAGATTTTTATAAATTTAACGATAATTTCTACGTTGTAACTAATTTGTCAATTAAATCATATAAAATTCATATCTGCTTTATATAATATCATTATGAACATATCTCGAGGTTGTTCGGTTTTGAGGAAAGTGTGTGAAATATTCCGAAATGTATTGCAATTTAATGTGAAAAGAGGTATAATAAAAGTGTATATACTATTGTGGGAGGTTAATAATATGAAAATAAGCGGAATTGTATGCGAATATAACCCTTTCCATAATGGTCATATGTATCACATTGAAGAAACCCGAAAAAACGGTGCAACTCATATTGCTGCCGTGATGAGCGGAAATTTCGTTCAGCGTGGGGATTTAGCCGTTGCGGATAAATTCAGACGTGCTGAAATCGCCGTAAATTGCGGTGCTGACCTTGTAATTGAACTGCCTGTGATGTACAGCCTTGCCCCTGCGGAACTTTTTGCAAGGGGAGCAGTTCATCTTCTCAACAGCCTTGGAGTAGTGGACGAAATTTCATTCGGCAGCGAATGTGGTGATGTTGGTGAACTTATTTCAGCGGCAGATGCCCTTGCGGAAATTGAAAATTCCCCGAAAATCCGTGAACTTACGGAGCAGGGGAGTACCTATGCAAAGGCAGTTTCCGCTGTTCTTGGGGAACTTTATCCCAAAGCGGCAGAAATCATTTCACAGCCTAATAATGTGCTTGGAGTTGAATACATAAAGGCGATAAAGTATTTTTCTTCCCATATATCGCCGTTTACAGTTAAACGTGCAGGAGCAGGTCACGACAGCGGAGAAATATGCGGCGGCTATGCAAGTGCCTCCTATATAAGGGCGAATATGGCGGATTCTGCGTCGTTTCTCCCGAAAAATTCCGCTGAACTGATAATGGGAGATAGGGCAGATATACACCGTCTTGAAGGGGCAATTTTATATCGCCTAAGAACGGCAAATCCGGAAGAAATCAAAAATACAGCCGATTGTGCAGATGGCTTGGCAGAACGGATTTATTCCGCAAGGGGAGCGACTTCCCTTGACGAATTTTTTGAAAGTGTAAAGACGAAACGCTTTACAATGGCGAGAATAAGACGAATTGTTTTATCGCTGCTCATAGGCATAACAAAAGAAGATATAAAAAATCTTTCGCCATATGGGCGTATAATTGCCCTCAATGGCAGGGGACGGGAAATACTTGCAGAGGCAAAGGGAAAAAGCCTTATTCCCTTTGATACATCTCTTGCGAAATTATCAAGAAATGACGGTATATCGGGAAGATTTGCGGAACTTGAAGCCACCGCCTCCGATATATATGGACTTGCATTTGAAAACGTCATTCCCACACAAAGGGAATTTACTGCGAAGATTATACTTCAGGAGTAGAATATGAAAAAACTTGTCTTAGCGGCATTATTTTTAAGTATATCGGCATTTTCCTGCGGTACTACTGTGCCACGTACCGAAGTAGGAGATTTTGCTGCCCCCACAGAATCTGCAACCGAGCCGCCTACGGAGCCTCCCACGGAGGGAAATCCGCCCCCTGTTGAGGTAAATCCGCAAATGCCCGAGGGGTATGAGTTGGCGAAAAAATGCGTTATAGACGGATTTGAAGCGGTATTGCAGAATCCCGAACTGCCTACGGGATGCGAAATCACCGCCCTTACCCAGACTTTGAATTTCTACGGCTTTGACATTGACAAGGTGACATTGTGCGATACCTTTATGCCGACCGATTTTGACGGATATTACACAATGGATAAGGTGTATATTGGCAACCCAAGAGCAACAAACGGCTTTGGCTGTAATTCACCTGTTATAAAAAAAGCAGCCGATGATTATTTTGATTATCTCGGCTCTGACTGGTATGCCCTTGAACTTACAGGCATATCTTTGCAAGAGGTTTTATATCAGATTGAGCAGGGATATCCTGTTATTGTATGGTCAACAATCGGACAGCGTGAAACCCATGCGACTTTCCAGTTCAGACTTGGCTGCGGAGAGGATTTCTATTTCAACGGCTTTCAGCATTGTCTTACGGTTTACGGCTTTGATAATGATGAGGGAGTTGTCCACGTTGCCGACCCTATGGAGGGGAATGTGACCTATGATATGGCACGATTTGAGCGTATCTATAACGAAATGGGCAAACAGGCAATAATTCTTTGCGGAAATCCCGAATCAGCAGGGCAGGATTATTCAACTAACAGGGAGAAAAAAGATTGGCTTAATGAAAATAAGCCGACTGACCTTGACTTCCTATTTAAAAATAAAGATGAAGAATAACGGAGCGAATTGATGATAAAATCCATTATTTTTGACTTGGACGGAACTCTCATTGACTCAATGCAGGTGTGGTATGACGTTGACAGGAATTTTCTTCTTGAAAACGGCGTTGAAAATCCGCCCCGTGAGGTTTCGGAAAAAGTAAAGCGTATGACTGTGGAGCAGTCCTCGGCATTTTTCATTGAGCAGTTCAATCTGAAATGTTCACAGGAATACGTGATAAACCGCATTGAGGAGCTTGTGCGGTTTGAGTATGAGGAGCGAATTCCTCTTAAACCCTATGCGGTGGAATTGCTTGATTTTCTTGATGAAAGGGGCATACCCTACGGCATCGCAACAGCGACATATAACTCCCTTGCCACAGCTGTACTGAAAAGGCTTGGATTGTACCAGAGAATGAAGTTTCTGCTGACGGACAGGGAGTATCCGAGGGGGAAAAAATTCCCCGATATATTTATGGGTGCGGCAGAAATTTTAGGTGCTGCTCCCGAAGAAATTCTTGTGGCGGAGGATTCTCTCCACAGCGTAAAAACGGCGAAAAATGCAGGTTTTGTAACTGCGGCTGTCTATGATAAGTCGTCAGAGCCTGACAGGGCGGAACTTGAAAAAACTGCGGATTATTATTTTACATCGCTGAAAGAAATTGAAAGGCTTTTTATATGAAAAAGGTAATGATTGGAATGAGCGGGGGAGTTGACAGCTCTGCGGCGGCTCTGATTTTGAAAAATCAGGGATATGATGTTGTGGGCGTTACCCTTGAAATGTTTTCCGATGAGGATATTGTAATATGCGGAAATGCACGGAATAACGGCAATTTATCGGGAGCAGGAGATGCAAAGGGCGTAGCGGAAAGGCTGGGATTTCAGCATTTGACTGTTGATATGAAGGACAGTTTCCGCAGAAATGTTATGGAATATTTCTGTAACAGCTATCTTTGCGGAAGAACGCCAAACCCTTGTATTGAGTGCAACCGCTGTGTTAAATTCGGTGATATGCTGAAAATCGCCAAGGAAAAGGGCTGTGATTACATAGCAACAGGTCATTATGCAGTATGCGAATATGACGAAAAAAGCGGCAGATATCTGCTGAAACGCTCCGCCGACAGGAGCAAGGACCAGACATATATGCTCTATTCTTTGACGCAGGAACAGCTTGCACATACTCTTTTTCCTTTGGGAAATCTTGAAAAATCGGCTGTCCGTGAAATTGCCGCAGAAAATGGCTTGATTAATGCGGATAAGCCCGACAGTCAGGATATATGTTTTGTTCCCGACGGAAAATATGTGGAATTTATTGAAAAATTCACAGGAACAAAATCCGTATCGGGAAATTATACAGATGTATCGGGAAAGGTTCTCGGCAAGCATAAGGGGCATATAAATTACACCAAGGGACAGCGTAAAGGGCTTGGAATAGCCCTTGGAAAGCCTGCCTATGTGGTGGAAAAGGATTATAAGACGAATACTGTTGTTTTAGGTGAGGAAAATGACTTATACACAATGTCCCTTATTGCGGAAAATGTAAATCTCATTTCCGTTGAGGAAATTACAGAGCCAATGCAGATTACGGCAAAGGCGAGATATTCCCAGAGAGATTGTGCCGCAACTCTTTCAAAAATGGCGGACGGAAATTATCTTGTGGAATTTGATGAGCCGCAGAGAGCCGTTACATCGGGACAGGCTGTGGTATTCTATGACAGCGATATTGTTGTCGGCGGCGGTACTATTATATAAGGTGAAATATGGAATATAATTTTGAAAAGTTAACTGATAAAATTTACGTGTGTGCAAGCAGCGACCACCGCTTCGGCACGGACGCATTTCTTCTTGCGGATTTTTCGGGATACCGCAGAAAGGATATGGCTTGCGACCTTGGAACAGGCTGTGGAATTATTCCGCTTATTATGCAGAAGAAAATGCCGCCGCAGGTTACATATGCGGTGGATATTCAGCAGGGAGCAATCGACCAGCTTAAAATGGGTATGGAAAAAAGCGAAACTACGGGAATTATTCCCATTTGTGCCGATTTAAAGGAACTGTGGGAGGACGCACCCTTGGGCAGACTTGACCTTGTGACCTGCAATCCACCATATAAAGCTGAAAAGGCAGGATTTGAAAGCGTTATAACGGCACAGAGAATTGCCCGTCACGAGATTATGTGCAATATTGATGATGTATGCGGTGCGGCAGAAAAACTGCTGAAATTCGGCGGCAGACTATGCCTGTGCAACCGCCCCGAAAGGCTGTCTGACGTGATTTTTGCAATGAAAAATCACAATATCGAGCCTAAGCGTATACGATTTGTTTCTAAAACTCCCGATGATGCACCGTGGCTGTTTTTAATCGAGGGCAAAAAGGGTTCAAAGCCGTTTATGCAGGTTGAGCCGCAGCTTTACATCAGGAGCGAAAACGGATTTTCCGAGGAATTGCAGAAAATATACAACACAGGAAAAGAGGTTGAGGAAATATGACAGGCATACTATATATAATAGGTACGCCCATTGGAAATATGGAGGATATAACCCTCCGTCAGATGCGTATGCTGGAGGAAGTTGATTTTATATGTGCCGAGGATACGAGAGTTACGCTGAAACTTCTCAACCGCTGTGAAATCAAAAATGAGCTTGTCAGCTTTCACGAGCATAGCAGTAAAAGCGAGGCACAGAGGATAATTGACAGGATTTTAAGCGGACAGAACTGCGGAGTTGTGACAGATGCGGGAATGCCCTGCATATCCGACCCCGGTGAAGTTCTTGTGCGTATGTGTGCTGAAAACGGAATTGAAGTAAGAGTAGTTCCCGGACCTACTGCGGCGGCATCGGCGGCGGCATTGTCGGGACTGCACATAAACCGTTTTACGTTTGAGGGATTTCTCCCTGTGCCGAAAAAGGAGCGGCAGGAGCGGCTTGAACTTCTGCGGAATGAAACGGCAGTAATGATTTTTTACGAAGCTCCCCATAAGCTGAAAAATACCCTTGCAGATATGGCGGATTTTTTCGGCGGAGAGCGTAGAATAGCCATTTGCCGTGAGATTACAAAGCTTCATGAGGAAGTTATCAGATTTACCCTTTCAGAGGCGGTGGAGTATTACAATACTACTGAGCCGAGAGGGGAATTTGTACTTGTTTTAGAGGGGAAAAATACCGCTGACAGCGAGGAAATTACCCTTGAACAGGCTATGGAGCAGGTGAAGCGGCTTATAGAAAAGGGCGAAAAGCCTACGGAAGCCTGCAAAGCTGTGGCAAAGGAAACGGGATTCAGAAAATCGGAGCTGTATGGGGCGTTGAATTAGAGTGTGTTGACACTAAAGACGCTCACACGTATTTTTATTTGAGGGGAGCAAAAATGATGAGAGGGTTGAAAACGAGTAAAGTCATAATTGCAATTCTGAGCATTTTAACTTTATTGTTCGGTGCTTACACGGCTGTTCACTTCTTCTTCAATTACAAGTCATCAACATGGTTTTCTCAAGATATAAGTAATGATGACTATACAATTATTGCTGAAGAGGTTGGTACACCTTGGTGGTACGGAGATTCAAAGGTTTTAATTACAATTAAGGACAACATAAATGGTAAGTTTATAGCGTCATTTTCCTGTCGAATTGAAAATGAAGGTAAGGAGTTGTCTGAACGTAATTACAATATAGAGGATAATAGTGAATATGTGAAAATATCTTTATTTGATAACGATGAAACTTTGAATAGTGCTTATAGATTCTATTATTCAGATTTTAATATTTAGAGAACCCCTTTAACTATACATCCTTAATATCATTATGAAGCATTGCTTCAACCACACTCCGATTTTACTGTGGTGATGCATTAATTTACTAAATGAAAATATTGTGAAAAAGCACAAAAAAGCTTGCAATTTGTCGTGAAGTGTGATATAATTATATCCATAAAATTTTTGACGGTAAAAATTATCCGAAATTGTGAATATAATTTATTGAAAATATACGCAGGAGGTATATTATGATTTGCGACTTACATTGCCATACAAAGCTTTCGGACGGCTCTCTCGGAATTGAAGATATAATTTTGCAGGCTCAGCGTACAGGTGTGGAATGGCTTTCCATTACCGACCACGATACTATGGCATCTTTTTCCCGTGCCGATGTTCTCGGACAGCGTGCAGGAATTAAAATGCTCCACGGTGTTGAGCTTTCCGCATGGGACAGGGAGAGAGGCCGCAAGGTTCACGTTCTCTGCTATAATCCCCAGAAGCCTGACCGCCTTGAAGTGCTTTGCCTTAAATGCTGTGAAATCCGTAAACAGACTTCAAAGGAAATGATTGAAAAGGTAATGGCGAAATATCCCATTACCCTTGAAAGTATATTGAAGCATACCACATCTTCAAAGAGCATTTTTAAACAGCACATTATGCGTGCTTTGATTGATTACGGCTATGCCCTTGAATTCTACGGCGACCTTGACAGGGAACTGTTCAATCCGAAAACAGGCAGCTGTTATGTGGAGCGTGAATATCCCGATGTTCATTCTGTAATCGACCTTATTCATCTCTCAGGCGGTGCGGCTGTTCTTGCCCACCCTGCCCAGTATGACAGCATTGAACTCTTGGAGGAACTGGCTGAAAAGGGAAAAATTGACGGCGTTGAAATCGGTCACTATTCAGCTGATGCGGCATACCGTGAAAAGCTGACGGAAATTGCCGACAAATACGGACTTATCCGCACAGGCGGTTCTGATTTCCACGGCTTGTACAATTCCGTACCCACATTCATAGGCAGCGAATCCACAGAATATTCGGAGATTGAAAAAATACTTAAATTAACATCAAAAAAGAAATAGGATAGGAAATGAAATTGACAGTTGAGATTATTATCAGAATAATTATTGCGGTTTTGCTTGTTTTTTCGGCAATTCATTTTATGACGCCAATGTTTGCGGCTATTGTGAATATCGGCAATATCACAGGTGTGGCAGTATCTGTTATACTCTTTTTTATGGTGGTATTCCATGGCACATTTGCACAAATTTTCAGCCGTATGGCGACCCATAAGGGCGGGCGGATTTTCCTGTTTACAGCAGGGGGAATTGCCTGTATAGCTTTGATTGGAGCAGTTGTTATAAGCTGTTTTATGGTTAAGGCTATGAATGATAAGCCGAAAAACAGTCAGACTACCGTTGTTGTTCTCGGCTGTCAGATTAACGGGGAAACTCCAAGCCGTATGCTGAAACGCAGACTTGATGCCGCCTATGACTATCTATCGGAGAATGGTGACGTAAAAGTCATTGTATCGGGAGGTCAGGGCAGCGATGAGGTCACAAGTGAAGCTGATGTAATGCGGAAATATCTCCTGCAAAGAGGCATTGAGGACAGCCGTATCTATATGGAAAATAAATCCACAAGCACCGAGGAAAATCTCCGATTTTCAAAGGAGATAATTGAAAAAGAGGGGCTTTGTGAGAAAATCACCATAGTTACGGACGGTTTTCATCAGCTTCGTGCAGATATATTGGCGAAACAGCAGGGAATGGAATCGTGTAACATTTCAGCTTCCACGGAAAAGTGGCTGCTGCCTACGTACTGGATACGGGAGATATATGGAGTTGCCTATTATCTTGTATTTAAATAGATTTTTATGATGCAGGGGGAACAACTCTGCTTTAAGGGCATCTCTAAAAACCCATTTACCTTTAATCAAAGGGGGTTTTTATAGATGCCCTTATACCAATCCCTAAAACAACAGTAGACAAATCTAATGGCATAAATACAGTCTGTCGTCGTTGGACTTCCTCACCATACGATAGTATGCTTTCGTCGTCCGCCTTGACATACAGCATTTCTGCTCATCATCTTTGTCTACTAACATTTTAGGGATTGGTATTAATTTTAATAACTGGGAGGATAATTATGAGGAAAAATAAAATTGCGGCAATAGCTGCGTTAGGAGTTTTTTGTTCGGCATTGCCGTTATATTCATCAGCGGCGGTAAAGGTTGACACTCAGCCGCAGATGAAAGATATGGCAGTAAGCGGATTTTCGCTGTCTGCACCACGTCTTGACACTATGAAATCAATTGAGAGCAATGTTCTTGCCATAGCACCTGCAAAGGGCGGTATAATCGGAAATCCGGCATTGAAAAGAGGCGGAGAAAAGCTGCCGGAAAGCTTTGATTTGCGTAATTCGGATAAAATAACGAGTATGAAAGACCAGGGGGCATATGGCACTTGCTGGGCATTTTCCGCTGTTGCATCGGGAGAATCCTCAGTTGTAAAAAGCAATCCCTTTGTGGATTTGTCGGAGCTTCACACCGCATATTATGCGTATTACGGCGATGACCAGATACCGAGTGAATACGACGGTGCTAAGGATATTCTGGAAAGCGGCGGTACTTGTCATATGGCGGTAAATCTGTGGTCACAATGGATTGGCCCTGTTTATGAAAGCCGTTTACCCTATAAAAACATAAGCTTTTTTAATGATAAAAATGCAGTTGATGATATGAGAAATCTCAGCGATTATCATATGAAAAATGGCTATATATTTGAGTTTAACGATGATAGAACCGATGCAGCCGAGGTCAATGCCCTTGTTAAAAAATTCCTTTACGAGGGAAATGCGGTAGGTGTTTCATACCAGTCAAATGACAGCAAATTTTATGACAGTTCCTTCAATTCTTCACGAAGCAACCGCAGACCTAAGTATGCAAATCACGCTGTTACAATTATAGGCTGGGACGATAATTTCCCGAAAGAGAATTTTACCCTGCCTGCTGAAAATGACGGTGCATGGCTTATAAAGAACAGCTGGGGCAATGATATTTACGATGACGGATATATGTGGATTTCCTACGAGGACAGTTCATTGTGTGAATTTTCCGTCTATGAGCTTGAAGATAAGAATAACTACAAGTATAATTATCACCACGATACATTTGTTCCCTTGCAATCTCTTTTTGCAGGAGAAGATGAAAGCGTAAATCAGCCCTCCTATATGGCGAATATTTTTACTGCTGAGGAAGAAATGCAGGCTGAGGCTGTAATGATTAACTTCCCATATGCGGGGATAGAGTATGAAATCACCATATACAGCGGTTTGACCAATGCGAAAAATCCTGTTTCGGGACAGGCTTCGTCGGTGACAAGGGGCATAGCCGATGTTACGGGAACTGTCACCGTTAAGCTTGATGAAGTTGTTGAAATAGCGGCGGGGGAGCGTTTTTCCGCAGTTGTAAAAATGTACTGTGAGGATAATCCCTATGTAGTGCCTATAGAATCAGCACTTTATCTCCACGATGATGAACTCACTCAGAATGTGAGCCTTGGCACATTTACCGATTATGACGGAATAAAGGGAAATACAGGAAAATCCGAGAGTTTTATCAGCTCCAACGGCAAAAGCTGGGACGATATTACAGAGTCGGATTATACTTATAATGACAATGAAAAGGCTGAAATCCTTGAACAGCTTCGTGAGCAGCTTTTTGAAGATATTTACCCAGAGGAAACAGACCTGCTTGCAGAAGCAGAGGAGCTTTACTCAGGCTACAAATCTGCCTTTGAATACTATAATTTGTCAATTACCATAGGAAATGTTGCCCTGAAAGTGCTTGGCAACCCTGTAAATACTGTTGATTACAGCCTTGATACGGGATTTGTTACAGAGGGCGAACTGCTTGAACTTTCCGCAGGAAATGGCGAAAAAGTGTATTATTCCGTAAACGGCGGCGAATTTGCCGAATACACATCTCCCATTGAAATCAGCGGTTACAACTGCATAAAAACAACGGTAGATTTTGAAAATTACAACTCCAGAGGATTTATCGGAGCAGATTTTATCCCCGAAATCGGTGATGCAAATGCCAACGGTGCCATTGATTCCGTTGATGCAAGCCTTGTGCTGTTTCACTATGCCGACATTTCTACAGGAGGCGATGGAATACTCGGAAAAGCAATAAATGACTATAGTGACGCTAATTCTGACGGAATTATAGATTCCATTGACGCAAGCCGCATACTGGAGATTTATGCTGAACGCTCCACAAGTTGACCATATATAGGGCATAGAATATGTTAAGAAACTGATTTTTGGTTAAATAGTATAAAAGATACAAAAATTGTATATGAAATAAAGTACAAAAAGTATGTTACCGTTTTGTAATAATTGAAAAAAGAATATGTGAAAATGTACAAAAAATATGTGTTGAAAATGTACAGAGTGTTCAAAAAATATTAAAGAACGCTACAAAGGATTGACTTTAGACGAAAAATAGAGTATATTTGAATTACACAAGAGGGACACCCATAGGGTTAAACTCTTACTTACATTGACTTTTTTAAGTCTTGTAAAAAACAGCCCACTCAATTTAAAACCGTGAGAACAATCACAGATAAATAATTGTAAAGGCTGTCACTCATTATTCTTTTACAGATTATACTCAAGGTGAGTATAACACATAATTAAGGAGGAAATAACCAATGAACACACTTAAGAGAACATTAGCATTAGTTGCTACTCTTGCAATGGCTGCTACAGCATTTGCAAGCTGCGGACCTGAGGAGTCCACATCCACATCTGATTCTTCTTCTTCAAAGGCAGAGTCTTCTGATTCTTCTTCTGATGCAGAGGTTTCTGATTCTTCTTCTGATGCTGAGGAGACACCAGCTGCTGGTACAATCGACGCTTCAGTAGGCCAGGGCGGCGACACATTCACAGTTGCTGCTTGGAACACAGACGACGTTCCTTACCTTCTTGCTCAGTGGAAGGGCATTGATTTCGAAGGTATCGCTGATAAGCTCGTTAACGGCGAAGTAGAAGGCATTGATTTCAAGTGCTTTAACTGCGGCGGTGGTGAAGCTTCTGAGCACTACGATCAGCTCTTCAACGACGGTGGTGACCTCGACGTTTACTTCTGTGAGGCTGACTGGGCACTCAAGTTCATCAACGACGATTCCAAGACACTTGCTCTCGATAAGCTCGGTCTTACAGACGCTGATTTCCCCAACATCCACAGCTACACAGACGCTATCGGTAAGGACGGCAACGGCGTTCGTAAGGGTATTTCATGGCAGGCTGCTGCAGGTGGTTACGGCTACAATGCAAGACTTGCTGAAGAGTACCTCGGCGTTAAGACACCTGAAGAGATGCAGGCTAAGGTTGCTGACTGGGATAAGTTCGTAGCTACAGCTAAGGAAGTTTCTGAGGCTTCAAACGGTGGTTGTGCTATCGCTGACTCACTCGGTGGTCTCTGGCAGGCATATGCTTGCGGACGTACAACTCCTTGGGTAGTTGACAACGCTCTCCAGATCGACGATTTCTGCAAGTCATACGCTGACACAGCTAAGGCTCTTTGGGACTGCGGCGGTGTTACAAAGAACAGCCAGTGGGCTTCTGATGGTTCATGGACAGCTGCTGGTACAACAGGTGCATGTATGGGTTACTTTGCTTCTACATGGGGCTTCGGTGGATTCTTCCTCGACGCTGCTGGCGGCGAAGGCGGTCCTGAGTACGGTAACTGGAACCTCGTACAGGGTCCAACACCTTTCTACTGGGGTGGTACATGGATCGTTGTTAACCCTGCTACAGACAACGGTCAGGAAGCTCGTGATTTCATCATCTCTGCAACTTCTGACGAGGCTCAGATGTCTGACTACGCTGTTAAGAAGCCTGAGTATGTAAACAACACAGCTGTTATGGATAGCCTTATCAGCGCTAACACAGTATTCAACCAGAAGATTTCCGGCAACTTCAAGGATGGTCAGAACTACTTCGCAGTTCTTGCTGACAACGCTAAGACAATCGACTTCAATGGTCTTATCACACCTTATGACTCAACAATCAAGGGTGCATTCCAGGATGCAATCAGAGATGATTACCTCATGGGCGGCAAGTCTTACGAGGATGCTCTTGAGACATTCAAGGATAAGGTTGCTGAGGCTATTACAACAATCGACGTTGAATAATTTCTGTGACTGAATTGTCTAACATCTAAATAACAACTATACCCTACGGAATACCATGTGTATTCCGTAGGTGTGTATTTGTCTATTGTTAAAAAATATACCGAGAGGGTGTGTGTTATGGCATCAGCTGCACAGAGACGTATTAAATCAATCAGCTATGCAAAATACGGCTATTTATTCATTCTGCCGTTTTTTATTGTTTATTTCTTTTTCCAGTTATATCCTCTGATTAACACATTCATAGTAAGTTTCTACGGTAACGGTCCTAATGTAGAAGAAGCTGTAGGTTTTGAAAACTACAAGACAATTCTTTTCGGTGGTGACCGCCGTGCAAATGCTATTCATAAGTCATTTTTAAAGTCTTTGGGTAATACTTTCATCCTTTGGATTGGTAACTTTATTCCCCAGATTGCACTTTCACTTTCACTTGCTGTATGGTTCACAGAGGCTAACCTTAAGATTCCGGGAAAGGGATTCTTCAAGGTTGTTATGTATCTTCCAAACATCATTACAGCAGCATCAGTTGCTGTACTCTTCCTTCAGCTTTGCGGTCAGTCCGAGTCTAACCCCGGATTTATCAACCTCTTGCTGAGTAAAATGGGTATTGTTGAGTATAATGAAGCTTCAAAGCTTTATGATACAATTCCTTTCGTTGATGGTATTTGGGAATCAAGATTCGTTGTTATGTTTATCCAGACATGGATGTGGTTCGGTAACACAATGATCATGCTCATGTCAGGTATTCAGGGTATTAACCCATCACTTTTCGAGGCTGCAAGCATCGACGGTGCAAGCTCAGGACAGGTATTCACAAAGATTACTCTGCCACTCCTTTCACCTATTATGGCTTACACTCTCGTAACATCCATGATCGGTGGACTTCAGATGTACGATATTCCTGCTCTTTATAGTTCAAAAGTTGCACCTGATGAGGATCTCCGTACAGTTGCCGTTCTTATTTATGAGTATTTCCACGCTCAGATGGATGAAAACAAAATGGGCTTGGCTGGTGCTGCATCAGTTATCCTGTTCTTTATCACTCTTGTTCTTGGTCTTATTTCCTTCTATATCACAAGAGATAAGGATGAAATTGCTAAGAAGAAGCAGAGAAAGAAGATTGCTAAGCAGTTAAAGCAGGAAAGTAAACAGTTTGGAGGTTTTTCAATATGAGTAAAATGAAAGCAACTTATGGAGAACCAAAAGACAATTACTCTGCTAAAATCAGAATTAAGTCTACAGTTCTTGTAATATGGTTTATTATTCTGACAGTTATCTGTCTGTTACCTATTTACATACTTGTTATCAATGCTACTCGTGAGCATAAAGAAATTGCTAACTCACTCAGCTTTATTCCGGGTACACATTTCTTCAAGAACCTGGAAACAATCAATACTAACCCTACAATGAAGATGGCATATGATGCTTTCCATGGTTATAAGAACAGCTTGATTATCACAGTTCTTTCATGTTTCCTTACTGTATTCTTCTCAGCTATGACAGCATACGGTATTCATGTTTATGACTTCAAGCTCAAGGATATTTCTTATACAGTAATCCTTCTTGTAATGATGGTGCCTATGCAGGTTACATCTGCCGGTTTCGTATCATTTATGGCTGATCTTCACCTTACAAATACAAAGATTCCGCTTATTCTTCCTGCAATTGCAGCTCCTGCTGTTGTATACTTCATGCGTTCTTACATGAAGTCATCATTCCCGCTGGAAATTGTTGAGGCGGCACGTATTGACGGCTGTAACGAGTTCAGAACATTTGTTTCAATTGCTATTCCTATGATGAAGCCCGCTATTGCTGTTCAGGCAATCTTCGCTTTCATCGCAAGCTGGAACAACTACTATACACCTAATATGATTCTCATCAACGTTGACCTTAAGGAAAAGACACTTCCTATGATGGTTGCCGGTATTCAGGCTTCCGATAAGCTTAATGATTTCGGTGCTGTTTACCTCGCACTTGCTCTTGCAATTATCCCAATCATCATTGCTTATGTATTCCTTTCAAGATTTATCATCGCTGGTGTTGCACTTGGTGGTGTAAAGGAATAATTTCCGAATATTTTCAAAACGTCCCTGTTTCAGGGGCGTTTTTTTTGTCATAATTTTCGGCAAGTCCACATAAGATATAGGGAAAGGGGTGAATGTAATGTTTAATAGTACAAGCTGTGATGTAATTGCTGAATATCTTCCCGACAAGCTGCGAATTCCATTTCATTCTGTTAGCAGACTGGAAAGGGAGCATATAACGGAGCTGCGGCTCAATTCGGGTAGAGGTGCGGCATTGATTTTTCCCGATAAAGTGATGTATCTGACCAACTGCGGATTAACTGCAAATCCTGCCAATACCGCAACTATAATTGTTTCACCTGCGGATATTGAAGCTGTGGTAAATTCTCTTTCTCATTTTTCAATTCACAGCTGTGGGGAACAGCTGCGAGAGGGAGTTTTCGTATTGCGTGGGGGAATTCGTGTGGGATTGTCGGGGCGATATGGAAATGACGGCACACTTTCGGATATTACTGGGCTTAATTTCCGCATTTCAAGGAATATTTTAGGCTGCGGCGAGGCGGCTTATTCTATTTTGCGTGAGAATAACTGCGGAATTCTGATTTGCGGCGGTGTAAATTCCGGTAAGACCACAATGCTCCGTGATTTATGCAGATTGACGGGAAATAGCCAAAAAACCGTTCTTGTAGATGAGCGAAATGAAATTGCATTTACCGAGAATGGGAAAATTCACAACGATGTTGGAAATCTTACAAATGTGCTTTCGGGCTGTACAAGGGCAAAGGGAATTATTTCGGCTGTCCGAACTTTATCTCCCGATTATATTTTTTGTGACGAGATTTCCACAGAGGAGGATTCTGCGGCAATTATAGGGGGATTTGGCTGTGGTGTGAACTTTTGTGCAACGGTTCACGCTGAAAATTTCCGCCAGATGTGCAATCGCCCTGTTATGAAATATCTGCTGAAAAAGGGAGTTTTCGGTTACGCTGTAATGCTGAAAAATGGCGGAAAAGTTGGAGAAATTGAAGAAATCAGGAGGCTTGGAGATGATTTTTAGAGTTGCGGCGGCATTAATTTTTACGGCAATCGGGGGAGTTATCGGCTATTCCCTTGCAGACAGACTTAGGGAGGCAAAGCGGATTTGCGGCGGTATCGGGCAGTTATTCCACAAGGCGGAGTATTACATTTGCCGCCGTGGCGATGATGTTTATACTTTTTGCCGAAAGCTGAAAGAGGACAAACATCTTGCCTGCCTTGGATTTGTGCAGCTGCTCCCCGATGAATACCGATTTGGTGCGGATTTCCACAAGCAATGGCAGGAAGCTGTTGAAAACGGATTTCATGGGAATACCGAGGAACTGGGATTAATTCTGCAACTGGGGGAAATCCTTGGCAGAAGCGATTCGGCGGCACAGCTGAAATCCATACATAACCTTGAACGTGAACTTGAAGCTATTGAAAATCTGCGGAGTGAGGCACTATTAAAAAAGGGCAGGCTTTATCGTGGCACAGGCTTGCTATTTGGCGTAATGGCAGGAATTCTCGTGCTGTAAAGGGGTGTGGAAATGGATATTGATTTGATTTTTAAAATCGCAGGGACAGGCATAATTGTAGCGGTTCTCAATCTTGTGCTGAAACGGGCGGAGCGTGAAGAACAGGCAATGATGACAACTCTTGCAGGGCTTATTGTGGTGCTTATGCTCATAGTTGAGGAAATCGCAAACCTCTTTGAAACGGTAAAAAGGGTGTTCGGATTATGATTGACAGAAGTTTTGTGACCGCTTCTTTCTGCATTTGTTCCGCAATTCTTGCCGTTGTCCTCCGTCAGTATTGCCGTGAGCAGTCAATGCTCCTTGCCATAGCCGCCTGTACCGTAGTTATGGGCAGTTTTGCCGCATTTGCCGCCCCTGTTATGACTGAATTGAAGGATATTTTCGTTTCCGCAGGTATCTCCGAAAGCTATCTGTCCCTGATTTACAAGGGCGGTGCAATCTGCATAATAACTCGGATTACTACGGAACTTTGCCGTGACAGCGGCGAGGGAGCAATTGCATCTGTGGCGGAATTGTGGGGCAGAGGGGCGGTAACGCTGCTTAGTCTGCCCTTGGTGAAAGCAGTTCTGGAGCAGATTGGAAGTCTGATGTAGGTGAATATGAAAAAAATAATTGTTATTGTTATATCCCTTTGGCTGATTTTTCCCTGTATTTCGCCAAATTTTGCATATGCAGAAAATTCAGCAGATTATACCGAGGAAATCGGTGAGGAACTTGACGGCATACTTTCAGATTTCGGCATTGACCTTGAAAGTGCCGATATGGAAAATCTTTCCCTTGAAAATCTGTGGAATAAACTGCGGAATGAGATGTCCTCACGGCTTGCAATGCCCATGAAACTGCTGTCGGCAATTTTTCTCGTCATTGTGTTTACATCAGTTGTAAAATCAACTGCGGAGTGCGGAGAGATGTATAATATTGTATGCTCGGTAGCTTCAATTGTAGTTATACTTCCGCCATTAACCTCGATTTATGGGGATATTCTTAATGCCGTACAGCGAATGGGCGGATTTATTGCAGTTTTCGTCCCTGTTTTATCGGGGGTATCCGTTGCCTGCGGAGGATTTTCCACAGCCGGTATCTGTCATATGCTATTGCTCGGTGCATCTGAACTCATTGTAAAGCTGTCGGAAAGCTATTTACTGCCAATTCTCGGCATTACCGCCTCATTGGGAACGGCAGGAAGTATATTCCCCAACACATCTCTTGACAGTCTTGTAAATCTGTTGAAAAAATCGGTTACGTGGATAATTTCCCTTACAATGACGCTGTTTTCGGGATTTGTCACGTTGAAATGCACCATTGCAGGCAGGGCAGACGGTGCGGCAGTTAAGACCGCCAAAATGCTTGTATCGGGGTTTGTTCCCATAGTTGGCGGAGCAGTTTCCGACGCATATTCAACGGTCAAGGGCAGTTTTGAAGTTATCGGGGGAACTGTGGGGGCGGCAGGAATAATTGCCATTGTCCTTATTATTCTGCCAATTCTTCTTGAACTTCTCATATACCGCTTTGTAATGTGGGCTGGCGGTGCGGCGGCGGATATGTTCGGGACGGAATCCCTTTCAAAGCTGTTGAAATGTATTGACAGCGGATTTGCCATTGCACAATGCCTTATAATTTGCTACTCGGTGATTTTTGTACTTTGTACCGCAATTCTGATGAAAACTTTCGGAGGTTAAAATGGAAAGCATAAAATCAACGGTTATGGCGATATGTGCAATATCTGCCACAAGAAGTATCGTTGGCGGAATTTTATCCGACTCAAAGCTTAAATCCTCTGTTATACTTATGCTTGATTTATTCCTTGCCCTTACGCTGATAACTCCCATAGCACAGGGAACTTTAGCATTTGAATTTCCCGATTTATCGTACTATACCTACACTTCGGAGGACCTTGAAAATGACGCATACGGGGCGGCATTAAAGGCTGAAACGGAGCGAAATATAAACGATATTCTGATGCAGCAGCTGGAAAGTGCGGGAATTATTTTTTCATCAGTTGAAACAGATGTTAATATTTCAGCAGATTACAGCATATCTATTAGTAGTGTGACGATAAGGGCAGAGGATTTTTTAAGTGCGGCAATTGTTGTAAAACAAAGTCTTGGAATGGAAACGGAGGTTATAAATGGGAATTGTTGAAAAACTGAAAGGAGCAGGTAAAAAAGGCTCTGCGGCTAAAATAATTCTCCTTGGAGCAGGCGGAATTCTTCTTCTGCTGTTATCCAACCTGACAAACGGAGGAGAAAAAGCCGTAACAGTTGAGGAAAGGGATTACACCGACGTTGCACAGAGCTTTTGCAAGGAAAGCGAAGAACGGCTTGAAGCCTTTCTTGAAAATATTGAGGGGGCAGGTGAGGTTGAGGTATATCTTACAGTAGGTTCGGGGGAGAGATATATTTATGCCTCCGAAAAAAAGCTTGCCGAATCGGAAAATAAAAGGGATTCGGAGGAAAAATTCGTCCTTGTGGGGGGGAATAGCCGTGAGCCTCTTGTGGAAACGGTGGAAACTCCACAGATAACAGGGGCGGTGATTATTTGTAAAGGCTGCAACAGCCCTGTTGTTGAGGAACGAATGTACAGAGCAGCGGCGGCGGCTCTCGATTTGCCAACCGCAGATATTTACGTAACTATAATGAAATAAGGAGCAGTTATTATGAAAAAGCCATCAATGATTATAGGAAAAAAGCAGATTATTATGTCATGTCTTACACTTATGCTTGGTGCGGCAGTATACATAAACTACGTCACAGCACCTGATACGGTGAAAAATCCCGATACAGCGTCAGTTGCGGAAATGGGCGAAACTGAAAAATACGGCGAAACTGAATTTGTAAACGCTGATATTACCGATATAACCGCAGACAATACATCGGCTGATTATTTTGCACAGGCAAGGCTTGACAGAATGAACAACCGTGACGAGGCTGTTCAGACATTGCAGACTATTATGGGCGGCGGCGACCTTACGGAAGATGAAATGGTAGTCAATGCCATTGACGCTGTGGAGGTTTCAAAGCTTATCGAATCCGAGGGAACTATCGAATCTCTGGTAAAAGCACAGGGCTTTGAGGACTGCGTAGCATACCTTGACGGCGAAACTGCAAAGGTTGTAATCAAGACAGAGGGGCTTGATAAGGCACAGGCAGCATCGGTCAAGGATATAATTCTCAGCGAAAGTAATGTTGCCGCAGAAAATATCAGAATTTTTGAGGTAAAGTAGTTGAAATTTTGTGAATTATTTGGTATAATATAAGTGTGAAGTTATATGCGGTTATTTGGTTAAATGAGATAACTGTATATACAAGAAATATCCTTTAAACAGGAGGTTAAAAATGGACAATGTTAAAAAATCTTCTTCGGGAGTTCTTAAAATTTCGGAAGATGTAATCATCACCGTGGCAAAGCTTGCGGCTCTTGATATTGAGGGAGTTGCAGAGTTAAGCGGAGAAATCAACAAGATGAGCAAGCTGAAAAATAACGGTCCCATTAAAGTTAAAATGTATGAGGACGTTGCGGCTCTGGATATAAAAATCAAAGTTAAAAGCGGTGTGAAAACCATGCAGGTGGCACAGGAAGTACAGTCCGCTGTCAAGGAGAGTATTCAGACTATGACAGGCGTTGCTGTGGCAAGAGTCAATGTAATTGTTGACGGTGTAGTATTTTAAAAGATAGGAGAAAATAAATGACAAGAAGTGAAATCAGAGATAGTGCATTCAAGCTTGTTTTCGAGCAGCTTCTCCGTGATGATAATATCGAGGAGCTTTACGAAATTGCAGAGGAAATTGAGGAAATTACCGTAAATGACGATGTAAAGGCAATTGTCAACGGTACACTTTCCCATGCCGAGGAGCTTGACGGCATAATTGAGAGTTATAGTAAATCCCGTAAGCTTTCAAGAATTTCCAAGCTTAACCACGCTATTTTGAGAATTGCTGTATATGAGTGTATCTATGACGATAAAACTCCCGATAATGCGGCAATAAGCGAGGCAATCAAGCTTGCGGGAATGTACACATACCGTGAGGATGTCAATTTCATAAACGGCGTATTGGGTGCATTTTCCCGTGACCGCATAAAGGAACAGGAAAATGCCTGAATATCTCGGTATTGATACAAGCAATTACACAACCTCAACGGCTGTATATATCAGTGAGGAAAACCGCATAATACAATGTAAAAAGTTATTGCCCGTAAAAAGCGGTGCATTGGGACTTCGCCAGAGTGACGCAGTTTTCCACCATACAAAACAGCTCCCCGATATGATTGAGGGGCTGTTCTGTGAAAATGAAATCGGCACAATAGCGGCGGTGGCGGCATCTGCCCGACCGAGAAATATTGAGGGTTCTTATATGCCCTGTTTTCTCTGTGGGGAGGGATTTGCCCGTTCCTATGCGGCAATTGAGAAAATTCCCATGTATACCACATCTCATCAGGTGGGGCATATTCTTGCCGCCCTTTATTCGGCAGACAGGCTGGAACTTATAAATCAGCCATTTATAGCCTTTCACGTAAGCGGCGGTACAACCGATTGCCTGCTTTGTGAGCCTGATGATGAATTGGTGCTGAAAATCAGTACAATTGGTACATCTCTTGACCTTAACGGCGGACAGGCAGTTGACCGTGTGGGACTTATGCTCGGACTTGATTTCCCATGCGGAATTGAGCTTGAAAAATTAGCTGAAAAGGCTGACAAGCACTACAAGGTGAAAGCTGTTCTGAAGGAGGGAAACTGCTGTCTTTCGGGTGTTGAAAATAAGTGTAAGGCTATGCTCGAAAAAGGGGAATCCCCTGAAAATATCGGGGCATATTGCCTTGACTTTATTGCCGAAACCATTATTTCAATGACGGATTATGCCATAGAAAAGCAGGGCAGACTTCCTCTTGTATATGCAGGTGGAGTTATGTCTGACGTGCTTATACGCAACAGGATTATTTCCCGATTTGAGGGTGCGTCCTTTGCACAGCCGCAGTTTTCATGCGATAATGCGGCAGGAACGGCAATATTCGCATATCTGAAAGGGCGTGAGAAATAATGCCGATAATTACAGTAACACAGGTCAACAGATATATTGCCTCAAAGCTGAAAAGCGACAGGGTTTTGCAGGGAATTATGGTAAAGGGCGAAATCAGCAATTTCGTCCGCCACTATAAAAGCGGTCATTGCTATTTTTCCTTGAAAGACGGCGAAAGTACGCTGAAAGCTGTTATGTTTGCATCGGCGGCGGTAAGGCTTAAATTTCAGCCCGAGGACGGTATGGCAGTAGTTGCCGCAGGAAGTATTTCCGCATATGAGCGTGACGGTGTGTATCAGCTTTATGTCAACGATATAATCCCCGAGGGAGCAGGCAAAGAGAGTGTTGCTCTTGAACAGCTGAAAAAGAAGCTTGCTTCGGAGGGAATATTTGCACAGGAGCATAAGCGGAGTCTGCCCTATATGCCGAAGAAAATCGGAGTTGTCACATCTCTCAGCGGTGCGGCGGTGCAGGATATAATCAACGTGCTGACAAGACGTTTTCCCCTTTGCGAAATATATGCGGTGGATTGCCTTGTACAGGGCGAAACTGCTCCGTTATCCATTTGTCAGGGCATTTTAAAGGCTGAATCGGCTGACTGCGATGTTGTAATTGTAGGCAGAGGCGGCGGCAGTTCCGAGGATTTATCCGCATTCAACACAGAAGCTGTTGCAAGGGCGGTATATGGCTGTAAAGTCCCTGTTATATCTGCTGTGGGACACGAGGTTGACTTTTCACTTGCTGACCTTGCGGCTGATATGAGAGCTCCTACGCCCTCAGCGGCGGCAGAACTTGCGGCTCCCGATATATTACAGCTTGCGGAAACCGTTTCAGCTATGGAAAGACGGTGCGAAAAGGCAGCTATTTCAGCCTATGAGAGAAAAATCTCGCAGTTTAACTCTGTATCCGCACGGCTTACGGCACAATCTCCCGAAAACAGACTGCGGCTTATGGGGCAAAAGCTTGAAAATCTCGAAAAACGTGCTGAAACGGCAGTTTTACGCAGTTTTGACAGGCATACGGCTATGCTTGCGGAAAAGGCTGCAAGGCTGGACAGCCTTAGTCCCTTAAAGGTTATGGCAAGGGGATATTCTCTTGTATACAGCGGTGATAAGCTTGTACGCAATTCTGATGATTTGTCAGAGGGACAGAGCGTTTCCCTGAGATTTGACAAAGGCAGGGCGGAAGCTAAAATTATAAGAATTGACGGTGATAGCAATGGACAATAATCTATCCTTTGAAGAAAATATGAAAAAGCTTTCTGAAATAGTTTCAGAGCTTGAAAAAGGCGATATTCCACTTGAAAAATCAGTTGAGCTGTACGGCGAGGGCGTGAAGCTTTCTGCTCTTTGCAAAAATCAGCTTGATAATGCAAAAATTAAAATAACGGAGGTTAAATAAGCTATGAGTAATTTTAATGAAACCCTTTATCGTTACATTGAGTACACAGAAAAGGAACTTAAAAATTTCAACAACTACAGTCACGAAAACAGACCGCAGGTAAAGCTCATTGACGCTATGAACTATTCTCTTAGAGCCGGCGGAAAAAGACTTCGTCCTGCCCTTGTTTACGCTTTCTGTGAGGCTTTGGGCGGCGAAATGGAAAAAGCTGCTGCACCTGCTTGTGCAATTGAAATGCTCCACACATTTTCACTTATCCACGATGACCTCCCTGCTATGGACAATGACGATTTCCGCCGAGGAAAGCCCTCTTGCCATAAGGCATTCGGCGAGGCAATGGCAATTCTTGCAGGCGATGCCCTTGCAGTTCTCCCATTTGAGATAATTGCCGATACACCGCATCTTACAGCCGACCAGAAGGTTCTTATCATTTCAGTTCTTGCAAATTCCGTGGGCAGAGATGGTATGATTGGCGGTCAGGTTATCGACCTTGAAAATGAAAACAGCGACTGCGTTGACGAGGATAATCTCCGCAATCTCTACCGCTGCAAAACAGGTCAGCTTATTGCTGTATCCTGCGTTATGGGTGCAATCTGTGCAGATGCGGAAAATGAAACAATCAGAGCTGCGGCTGAATACGGCTTGCGTCTTGGCTTTGCATTCCAGATTATTGATGATATTCTCGATGTAACAGGCACAACTGAGGAACTTGGAAAGCCTGCGGGAAGTGATGTGAAATCCAACAAGAATACATATGTATCACTTTTCGGCATTGAAAAGGCACAGTTGGCTGCTGACAGAGCCACATCAGAGGCTCTTGAGTGGCTTGATGCTATTCCTAACAATGAGTTCCTTGTTGAGCTTACGGAAAACCTTCTCAAGCGTAAAAATTAAAAGGAGTTTGGGAAAGGGCGAAAGTCCTTTCCCATAACAATAAAATGAATGAATTAAAAAACTATGGCGGCAGAGTGAAGCTTTCTGAACTGGTGCTGCCACAGGATTTAAAAAATCTGTCAATTTCCCAATGTCGTCAGCTTTGCGGAGAAGTCAGAAATATCCTAATTGATACCGTATCTTCTACAGGTGGTCACCTTGCATCAAATCTTGGTGTAGTGGAACTTACTATGTCAATCCACAGGAATTTCAATTCTCCGAAAGATAAAATCGTGTGGGACGTAGGTCATCAGGCATATGTCCACAAACTCCTCACAGGACGTGCAGACAGATTTTCCACACTTCGTCAGGAGGACGGTATATCGGGATTTCCAAAGCCTGCGGAATCGGAACATGACACCGTTATTGCAGGTCACAGCAGTACATCAATTTCCGCCGCATTCGGCATAGCACAGGCAATGCGTTTGCAGGGCAAGGAGGATTATACTGTAGCCGTAATCGGTGACGGAGCAATGACAGGCGGTATGGTCTATGAGGCTATGAATAACTGCTGTCAGAATACGGACAGCAACCTTATTGTAATCCTCAACGACAACAATATGTCAATTTCAAAGAGCGTGGGTTCACTTGAAAAGTATCTCACAACCCTCCGCAACTCCGAGGAATATCTCGATACAAAGCGAAAGGTTGAGCGTAAACTGAATAAAATCCCTGTTGTAGGCTCAAAAGCCGCAAAGGGTATGAAATATGTCAAGGACGCTATAAAATCAACGGTACTTCCACGAAATCTCTTTGAGGATATGGGATTTATCTATCTCGGCCCTATAAACGGTCACAGCCTTAACGACTTGGAGCAGGCTATGAGAATGGCTAAGTCATATCACCGTCCTGTTTTTGTCCATGTCAAGACAATTAAGGGCAAAGGCTACCTCCCTGCTGAAAATAATCCCGGCGAATATCACGGTATATCCCGTTTTGACGTTGAATCGGGCAATCCCGAAATTTCCGCAGGTGACAGCTATTCCACCATTTTCGGAAAGGAACTTTTGCGTCTTGCGGAAAATGACCAGAGAATTTGTGCTATAACTGCGGCTATGAAATACGGCACAGGTTTGCAGTATTTCGGAAAAAAACTGCCTGAACGCTTTTACGATGTGGGAATTGCGGAGCAGCACGCTGTAACATTCGGCGGCGGACTTGCTTCAATGGGGCAGATACCCGTTTTTGCGGTTTATTCCACATTTTTGCAGAGAGCATATGACCAGCTTATACACGATGTTGCCATTGGTGAACTTCATCTCGTTCTCGGAATTGACCGTGCAGGTATTGTAGGCGAGGACGGCGAAACACATCAGGGCTTATTTGATGTGCCTATGCTCACTTCAATTCCCAACACAACTATATATTCTCCTGCCTGCTATGAGGAACTGAAAATATGCCTGAAAAGGGCGATATATGAGGAAAAGTACCTTGTTGGAGTAAGATACCCGAGAGGTGCGGAGGATATCAGCTATAAATTTAACGGAAACTATTCGGACTATAAATTTTTCGGTGAGGGAAATGACACGCTGATTATTTCATACGGCAGAATTTTCAACGAAGCTTATAAAGCTGTTGAAAACTGCGGTATTTCCTGCGATTTGCTGAAACTTACGAAAATTTTCCCCATAGCTGAGGAGCTTATCGGCGAAATCAGCAAGTATAAGCGAATTGTTTTCTTTGAGGAATCCCTTGCAAATGGCGGTATTTCCGAGAAATTCGGTGCAATGCTTATGGAAAGAGGATTCAGCGGAAAATATACAAGAGTTGCAGCTAAAGGCTTTGTGCGTCAGGCGGCAGTAAAATCCGCCCTTAATCAGCTTGGTCTTAGCAGCGAAAAAATGACGGAATTCATAAAAAACGGAGGGGACAGTAATGGCACGGCTTGACGCTGAACTTGTGGTGAGAGGAATTGCCAGAAGTCGTGAACGGGCAAAGGAAATGATAAAGTCGGGAGCTGTTGCTGTCAACGGCAAGCCTGCGAAAAAATCCTCCGCAGAGGTAACTGCGGAGGATGTAATCGAATCCTCGGAGCAGGAATTATACGTGGGCAGAGGTGCATTGAAGCTTGAAAAGGCGGCGGAATATTTTGCCCTTGACTTCAATGGTCTGCGGTGCCTTGACATTGGTGCGTCAACAGGCGGATTTACGGAATATATGATAAATCACGGTGCGGCAGTTGTCTATGCCGTTGACGTAGGTCACGGACAGCTGGCGGAATCCCTGAGAAGTGACAGCCGTGTGGTCAATATGGAAAATACGGATATACGTATGGTTTCCCCTGAAAACATCGGCGGTCAGGCTGATTTCATATGTGCTGATGTGTCCTTTATTTCCCTTACAAAAATTCTGCCGAAAATAGCGGAATTGCTCAAAAGCGAGGGTACAGCCGCTGTTCTGATTAAACCGCAGTTTGAGGCAGGAAAAAGCGACATCGGCAAAAAAGGCATCGTCAAGGACAGAAAAGTTCATCTCCGTATTTTAAAGGAGCTTGACGGATTTATGCGGCTTTCGGGGCTTATGCCTGTAAGCTGTACATATTCCCCCGTAAAGGGCGGAAGCGGCAATATAGAATATCTGGCGAAGCTTGTGAAATGCTCCGAAGAAAGGGAAATTCCCGACTACAGCGGTATTGTTGAGGAGGCTTTTCGTCAGTTGTAGGAGGACAGGATGAAAGCGGTACTTTATCCCAATTTTCAGAAAAAAAATGCTCTCGGCTGTGCAAGAGAGGTCTGCGATGTACTTCATTCCGAGGGGATTGAAGTTGTTGTTGACCTTGAATTCACAAAGGAATTCAGCGATAAGGAATTTGTGATTTTTGACGATATATCCACACTTACATCAACCGCTGACATATTTATTGCCATTGGCGGTGACGGTACAATTTTAAGATGTGCAAAGCTTCTTATGGGAACCGAAACAAAGCTTATGGGCATAAATTCGGGAACTCTCGGCTTTATGGCGGCACTTGAAGCCGACCAGCTTGACGCTCTGAAAAAGCTTAAAACAGGGGAGTATCACATATCACGGCGTATGACGGTGGAGGTTGTTATTCATGGTGAGGGCGGTGATTTGGTATATACTGCCCTTAATGAAATATCAGCGAAATCTGCAAGTTTTCGCATATGCGACTTTGATGTATCGGCTGACGGATATCTTATCGGAAAATACCGTGCTGACGGAATTCTTTTCAGCACTCCCTCAGGCTCAACGGCTTATGCCCTGTCAGCAGGCGGCCCTGTAATTGAACCTGACCTTGAATGTATTGAAATGAATCTCATATGCCCCCATTCTCTTTTTGCCAAGGCAACGCTGTTTTCGGCAAAAAGAAAACTCCGCCTTACAGACAGGACTTCGGGAGAAAACTCCCTTGTGTTGAGTGTGGACGGTGAACTTGTTCATCGTATGGCTGAAAATGAATCGGTGGAAATTATGAAGGGCAGGTATACTCTCAATTTCGTTGATGTAATCGACAACGCTTTCCACGATTCACTTTGCCGTAAAATGTGCAAGCCCATTAAGTGAGGTAGATATGAAAAATAACCGCCGTGATGTAATTCTTGAAATTATAAATGAAACCGCAGTTTCCACACAGGAGCAGTTAATCGGAATTCTTGCCGAAAGGGGAATTGCCGTTACACAGGCAACCTTGTCCCGTGACATTCAGCAGCTTTCCTTGGTAAAGCTTCGTGATGAAAACGGTGTTTACAGATATACTCTGCCCCCTGCAGCAGCTGTGGAAAAGGGAATTTTTTCCGAAGCTGTTGTAGATGTGGACTATGCCCTTAATACAATTGTTCTGAAATGCCGTGTGGGAATGGCACAGGGTACTTGTGCCGCCATAGATTCCGTAAGGCACGAGGGCGTTGTAGGCACAATTGCAGGGGACGATACAATATTTATACTTGTCCGCAGCGAAGCGGACGCAAAAAGACTGGCAAAAAAATTCAGAAATGATATACTCGGATAAAAGGCAGGTCATCGGTCAATGTTAAAGGAGCTTTATATAAAAAATCTTGCGGTAATTCGTGAAACTACCATACCGCTTGAAAAACGGCTTAATATTTTCACAGGCGAAACCGGAGCAGGTAAATCCATACTCATCAACGGAATTAATGCCGTTCTCGGACAGAGATGCAGTAAGGATATTGTCCGTACAGGCTGTGACAAGGCTGTTATAACGGCTCTGTTTACGGAGTTGTCCCCCGATGTATGCGGAAAGCTTGCGGAGCTTGGCATTGACTGCGAGGAAAATGAAATTTCCATAACCCGTGAAATCAACGCTGACGGCGGAAGTGTGGCACGTATCAACGGCAGGTCTGCACCTGCGTCTATGCTGAAAGAAATCGGCAGTATGATTATAAATATTCACGGTCAGCACGACAATCAGATTCTTCTTGACAGTCAGCGGCATATGGAAATTCTTGACGATTTCGGCGGTGATAACAGCCTTTTGGAGGAATACCGTGTTGTATTCCGTGAATTGCAGACAGCGGCTCGCCGCCTTGGCGAACTTAAAAATCAGGAGAAAAGCCGAATTGAGCGAATCCGCTATTTAAGCGAGGTTGTCAAGGATATTGGTGCATTGGAACTTCGGGCAGGTGAGGACGATGAACTTGAAAAAGAACTTGCCGCCTCGGAAAATGCACAGCGAATCATTTCTGCAATAGGTGCGGCAGTCAATGCCCTCAACGGCGAGGAGGGTGCAAATGACATTATAGCCGCCGCTGAAAGTGAAATTTCTCACCTTACTGACGAATCGGCAGGAATAGCCGCACTTTATGAGCGACTTTCCGCCGTTGAAATTGAACTTTCGGATATTGCCTCTGAACTGGAGAAAACAGCCAATAAGGCGGAACTTGATATGCAGCGTGTGGATTACATACGCCGCCGCCTTAGTGAGATAAATAAGGTAAGCAAGAAATATCTTGCAGACAGCACGGAACTTGTGAAAATGTATGATTCCGCCTGTGAGGAACTTACAAGGCTGGAGGGCAGCGATGACGAAATAAAAATGCTTGCTGCCAAGCGTGAGGAGCTTCTCCGCAGAGTGACGGAACTTGCAAAGGCTCTCTTTGACTATCGTGAAAGTGTGGCTGAACGCTTTGTAAGCCGAGTTACAGAGGAACTCGAATTCCTCAATATGGCAGGAGTTGTTCTTGCTGTCCGCCACGAAAAGGGCAAGCTTACGGTAAATGGTATGGATACGGTTGAATTTCTCATATCCGCCAACCGTGGAGAAGAACCAAAGCCCATTGCAAAAATTGCATCGGGAGGCGAATTATCCCGTGTTATGCTTGCTCTGAAAAGCGTTATTGCGGATAAGGACAGCATCGACACAATGATTTTCGACGAAATCGACACGGGAGTAAGCGGAAAGGCTGCACAGAAAATAGGCATAAAGCTTAAAGAAATCGGAAAAGTCCGTCAGGTTATATGCGTAACTCATCTTTCGCAGATTGCAGTTATGGCGGATAATCACCTTTTGATTGAGAAAAATATCGTTGACGGCAGAACTGAAACTACCGTTACACAGCTGGATTTTCAAGGAAAAACTGCGGAAATTGCCCGAATTATGGGCGGTGACAATCCCGGCAGTCTTGTTATCAAGGCGGCAGAGGACGAATTGAGAAAGGCGGCTGAAATATGAAAATTTACTCCGCAAGACATGGGCAGACGGATTACAATAAAGAGGATTTAATTCTCGGTGTGACGGATTTGCCGCTGAATTCCACAGGTCTTGCACAGGCTGAGGAATTTGCAAAAGCTGTTGAATTGCTGGGTGATGTTGATATTATCATTGCTTCGCCTATGAAAAGGGCGATGACTACTGCAACGGCGGCTGCCGAAAGATGCGGAATTGAGATTATCACCGATGAACGTCTTCGTGAATGGAATTACGGCGAATTTGAGGGCAAATCTCGATATACCGAGGGATTTGCTGAAAATAAACGTGAATTTGCTGTGAAAATGGGCGAAACAGGTGAGTCGCTTTTTCAGCTTTGTCACAGAGTTTATTCCGCAATTGATGAAATAAGGGCGAAATACAGCGGAAAAAACGTCCTCCTTGTCAGTCACGGGGGAGTATGCCGTGTAATTGAAACATATTTTAACAATATGACAACTGAGGAATACAGCAATTGGTTTATGGGAAACTGTCAGATTATTGAGTACAACTGCTGATTTTTCCTTAAAAAAAGAAAAGAGGGTTGTAAATGAGAGTAGGCGTTGATTATTATCCCGAACAATGGGACAAGGAGTTATGGGAAGCCGATGCGGATACTATGGCGAAAACAGGTGTCAGCCTTATACGTATTGGCGAATTTGCGTGGCAAAGATTGGAGCTGTCAGAGGGTGTGTATGACTTTGGCTGGCTGAAAGAAGTTATAACAATCTTTGCAAAACGTGGTATTGGCACAGTTCTGAGCCTGCCCACTTCCTGCCCTCCTTTGTGGCTTTATAAAACGCACCCCGATATAATCCGTATCGGCAGTATGGGTGCAAGAAGCGGAGTAAAGGTGCATAGATGTATAAATTCTCCATTATTCCGTGAATACGCAAAGAAAATCACATCGGCACTTGCTAACGAATTTGGAAATAATCCTGCGGTTGTTTCGTGGCATATTGACAATGAACCTGAGGCTTACAACTGCACTTGTGACGCTTGTCGTGAGAAATTCCGCAGCTGGCTGTGGGATAAGTACGGCACAATGGAGGCTGTCAATACAGCGATAAACGGCAAATATGAGGATTTGTCGCAGATTGATGCTCCCGACGGACTTTATTCTGATTGGGAAAATCCCTCCCTTTCTCTTGAATGGTATCGTTTTTCTTCTGATTGTGCCGCAGAATTTGTCCGTGACGAAATGCTCCTTATCCGTGTGGTAAATCAGAATATTACCGTATCCACCAATATCAGACCATACGAGAATAACCCCGATTTTTACAGGGTTTTCGAGTGTCTTGACTATGTGACATACGACAATTTCCCTGCAATGAAAACCGAGGGCGATGTATATCAATCCCGTGCCTTTGACCTTGATATGATGCGTGGAGTCAAGGGCGGCAGCTTTGTTGTAATTGAACAGCTTGGATTAAACGATGCGGAGAGCGAAAAAATGCCCCTTTCGCCTAAGTCGGGTATGATTATGGGGTACGCTATGCAGGCAATTGTCCGTGGTGCAAGTACAGTTTTCCACCACCGTTGGAGAACTGCCATAAAAGGGCCACGTATGTTCAATCGTGGAATTATTGACCACGGAACAATTCCCACAAGGAAATTTTTCGAGTTTTCCGACCTTTGCAAATGCGTTGCGAAGCTGAAATCTCTTGATGATACAAGCATTGTAGCCGAAGCTGCAATTGTTTATTCCTGCGAGGCTGATGCGTCATTCAGAATTCAGCCGCAGGTTGAGGGATTTGACTATTTAGAGCAGTTGAAATCTTTCCACAGGGCATTGACAGGCTTTGGAGCAAATGTTGACGTAGTATCGCCAAATGCAGACCTTTCGGGATATAAGCTTGTAATTGTCCCCTCTATGTATGTCAACAAGAAAACTGCCGCTGAAAATATCTACAGATATGTTATCAATGGCGGAACTCTTGTAATGACCGCAAGAAGCGGCGTAAGAGATGAAAATAACTGCGGTACATCTGAGCCGCCTCCAACCGTTTTCAGAGAGCTTATAGGGGCGGAAATCCATGACTATGAAATTATCGGCGGCGAAACCCGTGTTATCCGTGATTTTGCAGGAAATACATTTAATTGCAGTCAATGGTGCGACATTCTCACTCCCCTTACAGCAAGGGCATATGCCGTATACGAGGGCGAAAGCGATACAGCGGCGGTTACAATGAACCGTTACTGCGGCGGAATTTCCTATTATGTGGGAACGATGTGCGGCGATGATTTCTATAAGAGCTTTATTTCAAATCTGATGATGCAGACGGGAATTCCAAAGCTTGAAAATCTTGAAAAGGGAATTGAGATTACAACGAGAACAAATGGCAGAGAAGATTTTATCTGCTTTTTCAACAATACGAAAAAATCGACTGCTATACCTCTGCCTAAGCCTATGTATAGCATAATTGACGATAGAGAGATTGATGTTGTTGAACTCCGTTCTCTTGAAATGAAAATAGTAAGGAAGTAGTAAAAGTGAAAATTGTTTTACAGAGAGTAAGTTCTGCAAGTGTCACAGTTGACGGTGAAATCTGCGGAAAAATCGGCACAGGATATCTTGTTCTCCTTGGAGTAGGGCAGGGAGATACGGAGGAGGATTGCCGCCGTTTAGCCGATAAAATCATAAATCTGCGTATTTTTTCAGATGAAAATGATAAAATCAATCTTTCCCTCAGCGATGTGGGAGGGGATTTGCTGATTGTATCTCAGTTTACCCTTTATGCCGATTGCCGCAAGGGAAACCGCCCCAACTTTATACAGGCAGGAAAACCCGATGAGGCTGAGCGCTTGTACAATTACTTTGCGGATTATTGCCGCAGTAAGGGCAAGCACGTTGAAACAGGCATTTTCGGTGCTGATATGAAGGTACAGCTTGTCAATGACGGGCCATTTACCGTTATTCTTGAATAATTCTACACCGCACAAGTCATTACTGGACTTGTGCGGAATTTATTAAATGGAGATATTTATGAAAATTGAGCGATTGATAGGCATATTATCAATTCTTTTGCAGCAGGATAAGATAATCGCATCTGAACTTGCGGAGAAATTTGAGGTATCCGTCAGAACAATTCTCCGAGATGTTGACGAAATAGCAAGGGCAGGTATTCCCATTGTCACATCTCAGGGGCAGGGCGGCGGAATTTCCATAATGGACGGATATAAAATTGACCGCACTTTGCTTTCATCGGCGGAAATGACGGCGATTTTTGCAGGCTTGAAAAGCCTTGACAGCGTAAGCGGAACTAACCGCTATCGTCAGCTTATGGACAAGCTTTCTGTCAGCGATACTGTAAATGCCGATAATCACATAATAATTGACCTTTCAATGTGGGATAAAAACGCTGTTGCGGAGAAAATTGAGCTGATAAAATCGGCTATTGAGCAAAATAGAATTATCACATACAAATATTACTCTCCCCAACGCATCGAGCAGCGGAGTATTGAGCCGTACCGTTTGATTTTTCAATGGTCAAGCTGGTATGTGTGGGGATTTTGCACCAAGCGGCAGGATTATCGTATGTTCAAGCTTACGAGAATGACGGAGTTAAAATGTACGGACGAAGCCTTTGTGAAGCGGGAAATTCCTGAGTATTCCTGCGATAAGCTGCGGCATACAAGGGGCGAGATTACCGCAGAGGTTAAATTTGACAAGTCGGTGAAATGGCGGATTATAGACGAATTCGGCAGGGAAAATTTCAACGAGGACGCTGAGGGGAATATAATTCTCAATTTCACTTGGGCGGATAAACAGTCGCTTTTTTCCTATATTCTGGGATTTCGTGAGTGTGCGGAGATAATTTCTCCTGCCGAATATCGAGAGGAATTTCTGGCGTTATTGAGAAACATTATTGATAAATATAGTGAAAGGGTTGAATGAAATGATTTATCGTATGGCTGATAAAAATGACATTGATGAGCTTGTGCGAATGAGAATTGCTTATATAAATGAGGATTATGAGGAGATTTCCGAAGAACAAATCCTACAAATTCAAAAGGCACTACCCGATTATTTTGAAAATCATACAGGTGTTGATTTTTTTGCATTTGTGGCTGAGGACAGCGGAAAAATGGTTTCCTGTGCAATGCTTGTGGTTACGGAAAAGCCTGCAAATCCGTCATTTATTACGGGCAAAACAGGAACTGTTCTCAATGTTTATACCGAAAAATCTTACCGCAGAAAAGGAATTGCCACAATAATTCTGAATAATCTCATAGAATATTCAAAGGCATTGGGGCTTGATTTTATTGAACTCAAAGCCACGAAAGAGGGCTATCCTCTATATAAAAAGCTTGGTTTTGAGGAACAACATTCAACCTACACACCTATGAAATTTAATTTGAGTAATCAAACCTGACATACAGTAGTCATATTTGATGTGGTATAATAAATCTATCAAGTATGAAAGAGGTTTGTTATATGAATTCAGAATTTCAGCAATTATGGCGTAAAATCGGCAGTCACGGCATTATGGTGCTGTCAAGTTGTGCGGAAAACCGTGTTACATCGAGGGCAATGAGTGTGGTTGTTATTGACGGGAAATTTTACTGTCAGACCGACCAGCGTTATCTCAAATGCCGTCAGATTATGGCTAACCCGAATGTATCTTTGTGTGTGAATAATTTTTCTGTTGAGGGACAATGTCGGATTATGGGCAAGCCCTTTGAAAATGAGTTATTCATAAACGCTATGCAAGAACATTTCCCTGACGCTGTTTCACGATGGTCGGAATTGCCCACGGAATGTGTGCTTGAAATTACACCTAAGCTTGTTTCAGCGTGGATTTATGAGGATAATAAGCCATATATTGAGCGTTGGAATTTTGAAAACAGCAGTTATTTAAGGTTAGGAATATAATGATGAATGAAAGACCTAATTTAAATAAGGAATTGGATTCAAAAACATTTCTAAGCTTTTATTATTTAAAGGAAGAGCTTATTACTTTCTGCCGTGAAAACAACTTGCCTGTTTCGGGCGGAAAGATTGAATTAACAGAAAGAATTGCATATTATCTTGATACAGGTAAAATTCTAAAAGTATCTGTTAAAAGAAAAACATCGGTAAACATTGGTCAGATTGCTGAGGACAGTATAATTGAACCCGACTTTGTATGCTCCGAAAAGCATAGAACCTTTTTCAAAGAGAAAATCGGTAAAGCATTTTCTTTCAATGTTTTGTTTCAGAAATGGCTGAAAAACAATACAGGAAAAACATACAAAGATGCTATTGAAGCATACTATCGTATTTCAGAAGAAAAGAAAAAAGGGAAAACAACAATTGATAAACAATTTGAGTATAATACATATGTTCGTGATTTCTTTGAAGATAATCAAGGAAAAAGTTTAGAGGACGCTATTAGATGTTGGAAATATAAAAAGAGTTTACAAGGTCACAATCGTTATGAAAAATCCGACCTTATTGCATTGGACCAATAAACCAATATCAAATTGAATTTATAGAATAAAAGCTTATACCAATCCCTAAAACAACAGTAGACAAATCTAATGGCATAAATACTGTCTGTCGTCGTTGGACTTCCTCACCATACGACAGTATGCTTTCGTCGTCCGCCTTGACATACAGCATTTCTGCTCATCATCTTTGTCTACTA
>JAFSBM010000059.1 GCA_017437285.1 Ruminococcus sp.
GGTAGTTCTTTGGTTTGCTGGTTAAAGTTTTGGCGTCACAGCCGCCAAAACAATCACATCGGACGAGCAAAGCTCGCCGATTCTTCGAGGTTTTATAACAAGAACGAATATGGAGTCAGGAAAGGAGTTTTGCAAAAATCATGGAGTCAAATAAAACAAAAAAGGCTTCATCTGCCGAAAGTACGAGGGTTTCGAATGATGTCGCCGTAGATAAAATCAAATTTCCGCTGTATCTGTACCCCGATACCATGGATATCGTGAATGCACTGTATGAGCATGACAATTGCGGTTCAAAAACTGAATTCATTGAAAAAGCTGTGCGTTTTTATTGCGGTTATCTTCTCAACAAGGAACACACTGCAACAGAATTCATTGCACCGCAGCTTGCAGCGATCACCGAAGGTATCGTCAGAGGCAGTGAACAGAATCTGTCTCGTGTCATGTTCAAAATTGCTGTTGAGCTTGGTGCGCTGACGCATATGCTTGCGGCAATGAATGATGTTGATGATGCAACGCTGTACAAGCTTCGTCTGATGTGCAGTGATGAGGTCAAGCGCATCAATGGTATCATTAACTTTGAAAAGGCGGTCAGGTATCAGCGGTCAGAGTAAGAGAAAGCCGTATCGGTGTGATACGGCTTGTACATATTATATTGCTTACAAGTTCTTCCAGAAATAATTAACGCTTTCCGCAAATGTATTCATACCTCCACAAAGAAAAGTTATATCATTTATTTCAAATGTTGATGGAACGACAAAGTATTTTCCATCTGAATTAATTCCGTAGAATTCCCCACCACCATTAGAACCGATGATAATATGATTAGGTAAAAATTCAGCGACATTATACATATCATTCAATTCATATAGATCTTCTAAACAATACAATTGCAACCATGATTCTCCAATATCTCTTTCACCGCCATTGTGAATTTTCATGAATTTGATATAATCATCGGGAAGCACAACAGTATTGATTTTTGTGATGATTTCCCCTTGATAAGGTTCATTAAATTTAAAATTACTCCACATATTTTTCTCCTGATTGTGATTTGGTTCCTATATTATACCACATCACCGAAGAAAAATCAACACCTTGAAAGGAAGTGATCCCATGCCCCTATCTCAAATTATCGTCACAAGCCGTTATCTCAAAAGCGGCAGTGCAAAGAGTGTGACGAAACGAAAAAACTACACAAAGTATATCGCAACCCGTGAAACCGTTGAAAAGCGTGAGCAGAATCAGTATGATCCCAATGCTGCAACAACAGAAAAACAAAAGGAAATGCTATCCGAATTGCTCAGTGACTTTCCGGAAGCAAAACGTTATCTCGAATACGAGGACTACACTGCACATCCTACAGTGCAGAATGCAAGCGAACTGATCACAACAATCATTGAACGTCACGCAGATGTCATTGGCAACCGTCAGAATTTTGTCGGTTATATGGCAAAGCGTCCCGGTGCAGAGCAGCGTGGTGCGCATGGATTATTCAATGACAGCGATGAACCCATCGTGCTGAATCAGGTTGCGAATGAGGTTGCACATCACAAGGGCAATGTGTGGAGTCATGTTGTTTCACTTCGCCGTGAGGATGCAATACGTCTTGGCTACGATAACTCCGACCGATGGCGAGAGCTTGTCAAACGGCAGATTCCTGTCATTGCAGAACAATCACGAATCCCTATGAGCAATCTGAAATGGTATGCTGCATTTCATGATACGACACATCATCCGCACATTCATCTGATTGTTTATTCCACAAATCCAAAGCAAGGATATCTGAGCAGAGAGGGCATTGACAAAATCCGTTCTGCGTTTGCAAATGATATCTTTCATGATGATCTGCAGAGCATCTATCAGGAACAGACGCTGAGCCGTGATGAGCTGAAATCTATATCACAGGAACAGGTGCATCAGATAGTGATGCAGATTCAGAATAGCACTTTCAATAATCCACAGTTGGAAAAGTTGGTGAAAAAGCTGCATAAACAGTTTCAGACCGTCAGCGGCAAAAAAGTCTATGGCTATCTGCCGCAGGATGTAAAACGAACTGTCGATGATATCCTTGCAGAGCTTGCAAAAGACAAGCAAATATCACAGCTCTATGAAAAGTGGTGTGAGTTGGAACGGCTGAAGTATAAGATCTATACGCAGAAAGAACAGGAGCTTCCGTCGCTTGCTGACAACAAGGTGTTCAAGCCTGTGAAGAATATGATTATCCGTGCAGTGCTTGATATGCAAATGCCTGTAATAAGTCTGTATTCCGTTCCGCAGAACGATGACAGTGACGATACTGCTTTCAGCGATATTGATAATGAACTTTTCACATGGAGTGATGAGGATGCATACCAAACGCATGAGTGAAAAAACGGTAACAAAAAGGTTTACAAAAGGAAAAGGAAGTGGTAAAATAGAATAAAAAAGGAAAAAGGAGCAAAAAGAATGGAAGAATTTATAAAATGGCTGGAATGCATAGAAGATAA
>JAFSBM010000060.1 GCA_017437285.1 Ruminococcus sp.
AACCGTGCTGAAATTCTCGTAAGCGAACAAAGCTGGTAAATATTATGAAAAATCCTAATGTCCGTTTGGCAAAAAGCTGAACGGACAATTTTTTTGAAAAAATTTCAAAGAAATTTCATAAAAAGGTTGGAAAATTCTTTCAGATGTGGTATAATAAAATATAGGGCATCTCTAAAAACCCCTTTTTAGAAAAAACAGCTATGTACGTCATCTGCTTTTTCTTTAATCAAACGGGTTTTTAGAGATGCCCTATAATGAAAAAATGTATGCTGTGGATTTTTTCACGGCGGAATAAAGGAGTATATATGAGAATAAGACATAAACCATGGGCAAAGCCTGAACTTGAAGCCTGCAATTTCTACGTAAAATCCCCCTCGGAGCAAAAGGGAAAATGGACGGAGCTTTTTGATGAACCCGAAAAGCCCCTTTATGTGGAACTGGGCTGCGGAAAGGGCGGATTTATTTCACAGATTGCCCCTGCACACCCCGAAGTCAATTTCATTGCAATGGATATAAAAAATGAAATGCTTGTCCTTGCAAAGAGAAAGCTTGAAGCCGCATATGAAGCTGAAAACCGCACTCCCGACAATGTGCGTGTGGCAATTCAGAATATCGAGCGGCTTGACCTTGCATGGGACGAAAATGACAGAGCCGACAGAATTTACATAAATTTCTGCAATCCATGGCCAAAGGGAAAGCATAAGAAACGCCGTCTTACACATACAAGACAGCTTGTGAATTACAAAAAATTCCTCAAAGGGGAATTGTGGTTCAAGACAGATGACGATGAACTTTTTGAGGAATCTTTTGAATATTTCGAGGAGGCAGGCTATAAGATTAAATTCAAAACCTTTGACCTCCACAGCGAAACAGGAATTGAAAATTTTGTAACTGAACACGAAAAAATGTTCAGCGATGAGGGTAAGAAAATCAAATTCCTCATTGCAGAGCCTGTAAAGGAGAATTAGTATGGAATTCAGCAAGGAAACTGAAAAATTCGCATTCGGATTTGCTACGGATAAGCTTGTGGGAAATACAAGCGTCAAGGAATTGCACGATTCAAACAAGCCTGAAAAATCCACCAAGCAGGAAATAGCTGAAATTGCATTGACTGCGGCGGCTGTGGCAGGAATTACCCTTTTTAAGCTGAAAGCCGATAAAAAGAAAAAATCAAAGAAAAAGAAACGTTGAAAAGGCTTTACTTTTCTGTTTTTATGTGATATAATAGAAATAGTGGGATTTATTCCCGTTTCAGAAATCCCTGTTAGTCAGTTTAATATCAATCCCTGATTGGTATAAGAAGCAGGCATATCGGATAATTTGCCTGTCTGATTACGGACAGGCATTTATACTGCTTTTATACCGCTGATTAACTGAAAAGGAGGAGCTTATGTCATCAATTCTGATAAAAAACATACGTGCCGTCGATGTGAAAAACGATTTTGTTTCAGACGTTTTTATCATGGACGGCAAAATTGCGGATATTGCTGAAAATATCACAGCAGCGGCAGATGAAATAATTGACGGAACAAATCTTGTGCTTATGCCGTCATTGTTTGATATGCACGTTCATCTCCGTGACCCCGGTTTTACCTATAAGGAAACAATAGAATCAGGCTGTGCAGCTGCACTTGCAGGAGGTGTAACGGGAGTTCTTGCAATGCCCAATACAAAGCCTATCTGCGACAATCCCGAAACTATCCGCTATGTCATTGAAAAATCAGCGTCAACGGGAGTTGATGTTTACCCTGTAGGCTGTATCACAGGAGGAATGAGCGGAAATGGTCTTTGCGATTACGAAGCATTGAAAAATGCAGGCTGTATCTGCATTTCCGACGACGGCAGACCTGTTGAAAATGCTGAAATGATGCGTAAGGCATTGGAACTTTCAAAGGAAAACGGACTTCTCGTAGCTTCCCATTGCGAGGATTTAAGCATTATTAACGGCGGAATTATGAATAAGGGCGAAGTTTCCGAAAAGCTTGGAGTCAAGGGAATGGACAGAGCCTCAGAGGATTATATAACTGCCCGTGAAATGATTCTTGCACAGTCCGTTGATGCGAGAATTCACATCTGTCACGTGTCAACAAAGGGCAGCACGGAAATGATTCGTTTTGCAAAATCACAGGGAGTCAAGGTAACCTGTGAAACTGCTCCCCATTACTTTATGTTTACGGACAAGCTTCTGGAAAAGCGTGATGCTGATTACAGAATGAATCCGCCCCTGCGTACAGATGAGGACGTAAAGGCAATAATCGAGGGCATTAAGGACGGCACAATTGATTGTATCATCACCGACCATGCACCTCACGCTCCCGAAGAAAAGGCAGATTTCGAGAAAGCTCCCAACGGCGTACTTGGACTTGAAACATCTCTTGCCGCAACTCTTACAGCTTTGTATCACACAGGTGAAATCACGCTGAATAAGCTGGTTGAACTTATGTGTGTAAATCCGAGAAAAATCCTTGGTCTTGATGTACCCGAAATTGAAAAGGGAAGCACAGCCGACCTTGTAATTGCGGATATTAACGAGAAATGGACAGTTGACGTGAACAAACTTCACTCTATTTCAAAAAATTCCGTATTCAAGGGACAGACTCTCACAGGAAAGGCTCTTGTTACAATTTCCAAGGGCATTATCAAATACGATGCAAGATAAAAAGGCGTTAGGGCATCTCTAAAAATCCTTTTTGAGAAAAAGCAGCTATGTACGTCATCTACTTCGTCAACCTCCCTCGGAGTGCGGCAACAGCACGCCTTCGGAAGGTTTCCTTGCAGCTGCCATACCTATCTGCTTTCCCTTTAATCAAACGGATTTTTAGAGATGCCCTTGTGCCATAAAATAAATTCACAGGAGGAATAAAAATGTCATTTGACAGACTTATTGAGAAAATCATCGAAACAAAAAATCCTACAGTTGTAGGTCTTGATCCAAAGCTGGATTATGTTCCCGAATTTATCCGCAGACGCTATTTCGAGGAGGATGGACTTACTCTCAAAGCTGCTGCAAAGGCTATTTATCACTTCAATCAGGCAATTATTGACGAAATCTGTGATGTAGTTCCTGCTATCAAGCCACAGGCTGCATATTACGAAATGTACGGTCACTACGGTGTCAGAGCATTGGAAAAGACAATCCGCTATGCAAAACTCAAGGGTATGTTCGTTATTACTGACGGTAAGCGTAATGACATCGGTGCTACAATGGAAGCATACACAAATGCTCATCTCGGAACTACAGCTGTAGGCGATAATATCTCCGAGGCTTTCGGTGCAGATGCTCTCACAGTTAACGGCTATCTCGGTACAGACGGAATTGCACCTCTCCTTAAAGTCTGCAAGGAAAAGGATAAGGGCATTTACGTTCTTGTTAAGACATCAAATCCGTCAAGCGGCGAATTACAGGATTTAAAGCTTGAAGACGGCACACCGATTTACGCTAAAATGGGCGACCTCTGTGAAATGTGGGGAGCTGATACAATTGGCAAATACGGCTATTCAGCAGTAGGTGCGGTTGTAGGTGCAACATATCCCGAAATGCTCACAGAACTTAGAAAAAGACTTCCACACACAATGTTCCTCGTTCCTGGATACGGTGCACAGGGCGGCGGTGCTGAAGGCTTAAAGGGCGGATTTGACGAAAACGGACTTGGTGCAATTGTTAACTCCAGCCGTGCTGTAATGTGTGCATATCAGAAAGAGGGCTGTGATGAGCGTGAATTTGCTAAAGCTGCACGCCGTGAGGTTCTCCGTATGAGAGAGGATATCACACAGTATATCAATCTTAAATAATTCCCTGTAAATCGGGTATAATTATAAATCAAAGGAGTAAATATAATGAGTGAATGTACACACGATTGTTCTTCCTGCGGCAGCGATTGTGCAAGCAGAAAAGAACCACAGAGCTTAATTGAAAAGCCTAATCAGCTTAGTAAAATCAATAAGGTAATCGGAATTGTCAGCGGTAAGGGCGGCGTAGGTAAAACAATGGTTTCATCAATGCTTGCTGTTGGTATGCAGAGATTGGGTAAGAATGTAGGTCTGCTCGACGCTGATATTACAGGCCCCTCAATTCCAAAGGCATTTGGTATACACGGCAAGGCTGATGCCTGCGAATTCGGCATTATCCCTACAAAGAGCAAAATGGGAATTGATGTAATGTCAATCAATCTTCTCCTTGAAAACGAGTCTGACCCCGTTGTATGGAGAGGCCCTGTTATTGCAGGCGTTGTAAAGCAGTTCTGGACAGATGTAATCTGGAAAGATGTTGACTACCTTTTTGTTGATATGCCTCCGGGAACAGGCGATGTGCCTCTTACAGTATTCCAGTCAATTCCCGTTGACGGAATTGTAATTGTAACATCTCCTCAGGAGCTTGTTTCAATGATAGTTGAAAAGGCAGTAAAAATGGCTAAGCTTATGAATATTCCGATTATCGGTATTGTTGAGAATATGAGTTATTTTGAGTGTCCCGACTGCGGCAAGAAGCATAAGATTTATGGTGACAGCCACATTGAGGATATTGCTAAGGAATACGGAATTCCTGTAATTGCACAGATTCCTATTGCACCTGAGCTTGCAAAGCATTGCGACCAGGGAACAATTGAGCTTTACGAGGGCGACTGGATTGACCCTGCTGTAAATCAGATTGCGAATATGTAATAAAAATTATCGGCTTATGATGAAATTTCATAAGCCGATAATTTTTATTTCGGGAAAAATGGAATACATCTGTTAACCTTTTTGCAGTAGCCAATATATTCCTGTCCGTAAAGCTCTGTCAGCCATTTTTCCTCTGTGCGTTTCAGCACAATTGTCATTTCAAGCCAGAAAAGGACAGGGATAATCAGCAGGTAAAGATTGTGGCATACAAGAGCAAGCCCGAATTCCACAAGGAGAAAAGTTGAGTAGCGTGGATTTCTCACAAAGCGGAATGAACCGTCGGTTTTTAGGCGATTTTCCTTGATATTGCTTTTCAGCTTATCCCCTTTATCTGCTCCGATGCACAGGATAATTCCCAGCAAAATAATAATATAACCCATTATGGAAAGTATTGAATTTACTATTTCTCCGAAATCGGTTGAGGGGATTTTTCCTTTTATGCTCAGCGTAAAAAGTATGCCCATTACAACTGCAAGAGGAACGCATAAAACAGGTCCGATTACATACACGGGCAAGTGTTTAGCTTTCATTTGAATTTCTCCTTTTGTTGGATTTCAGAATACGGATTGAATTGAGGATAAGGAGCATAGCAACTCCCGAATCCGCAAATACCGCAAGCCACATATCGGCATGGTCGAAAAGACCGAGAACAAGCACAAGTGCTTTAATTCCAAGGGCAAAAATTATATTCTGATATGCAATACGCTGTGTTGTATCTGCAATTTTTTTCGCCGCCACAACAGCCATAGGCTCGCTGTTCATAAATACCGCATCAGCCGCTTCGAGAGCAATATCAGAGCCGCTTTGCATTGCACCGCCCACGTCTGCACCTGCAAGAACGGGAGCGTCATTTATGCCGTCACCGACGAACATTACACAGCCGAATTCCTCACGGACTTTGTTCAGTTCCGCCAGTTTATCCTGTGGCATAAGTCCGCTTTTTATTTTGTCGATACCGATGATGTTTCCCACAGCATCGGCATTTTCAGCTTTATCGCCTGTGAGCATAACTGTGTGAATTCCCATTTTTTTCAGCTGAGAAATTGCATCTGCTGAGGTATTTTTCACGGAATCCGAAACCACAATCCGTCCTATGATTTTATTGTCAACTGCAACGAATACAACATTTCCAAGTTTAATTTCGGGCATTTGGGGGATAATGATATTTTTTTCACTCATCAGCTTTTCATTTCCGCAAAGAACATTTTTTTCACGGAGAACGGCATAAACACCTCTGCCCGCAAGTTCTCCCGAAGAATCGGGCTGAATGAGTTCAATTCCCTTATTTCGGCAATATGAGGTAATCGACTCCGCAACAGGGTGAGTTGAAGTCTGCTCACAGCTGCCGCATATTTCAAGAAGTTCCCTTTCATTTATGCCGTTGCAGGGGTAAATATCGGTTATTGTGAAACTTCCGTTTGTAAGAGTTCCTGTTTTATCGAAAATGACAGCCTTAATTTTTGACAAAGCTTCAATTGATGCACCGCCCTTGAAAAGTATTCCCTTTGAGGAAGCAGCACCAATTCCCGAAAAATAGGCAAGAGGAACGCTTAAAACCAACGCACAGGGGCAGCTGATTACAAGGAATGTCAGGGCAGTATAAATCCAGTTGCCGACATTTCCCGATATTACAGAGCCGAGAATAGCCGTGAGGAGAGCTGTAATTATTACAAATGGAGTGTAGATTTTGCAGAATCTCGTTATAAATCGGTCAATCTGCGGCTTTTGAGATGCGGCATCTTCAACAGCTTGTGCAATTCTTGAAATCATTGATTCAGCGGCAATTGCAGTAGCTTCCATTGTGAAAGTATCCGCAAGATTTATGCAGCCCGACATAATTTTATCGCCCTTTTTAATGACAAGGGGAACAGGCTCGCCGTTGATAGCTGAGGTATCCAGTTTTGAATTTCCCTCGCACATTATACCGTCGGCAGGGATTGATTCACCTGTTTTAATCAGCAGAATATCGCCGATTTTTATATCTTCTGAGTCAATATTCACATATTCGCCATTTCTGAGAATAGTTGCTTTATCAACTTTTAAAGCCGCAACGTCTGTTATTGCCTTGCGGCTTTTTTCAACGGCATAATTTTCAAAAAGCTCACCGATTTTGAAGAAAAGCACAATTCCCACAGCTTCGGAATATTCGCCGAGAATAAATGCACCTACAGCGGCAATAGTCATAAGAAAGTTTTCGTCGAAAAAGTTTCCCTTTGAAATATTTTTCACCGTAGCTTTTAAGACGTTGAAACCGATGAGCAGATATGCCGCTAAATAAATGAGAAACGCAAGCTTAAAGTGTAAAATATGCTCAGCTGCAAGTGCAAGGGCAAAGAGCAGTACACCAGCAATAAACAGCGTAATTTCGGGATTTTTCTTAATTATTGTTTCTGTATTATTGTGGGAATGTTCGTGGTGATGACCGCCGCACTCGCAGTCGTGACTGTGTTCGTGATGATGACCTCCGCACTCACAGTCGTGACCGTGTTCATGATGATGACCGCCGCACTCACAATCGTGACCGTGTTCATGATGATGCCCTCCGCACTCGCAATCGTGGTTATGCTCGTGGTGTTTATGACCGTGGGGAACGATTTTTACACCAGCCTCAATTTTGTCGGCAATACGGTTGATTTCATCAAGGAGAGCCTCCGAAATATCGCCTTTTATCTTAATTTTTCGCATGGGGAAGTTGAGTACGGCATCTTCAACGCCGTCAAGTTTTTTTATTGCATCTTCGATTTTACTGCCGCAATGAGCGCAGCCGAGATTTAATATATCAAAATTATTTTCCATAAGTGCCTCCTGTTGATTTATCATATGAACAACTGTTCATATATTGATTATATCACACAATTTTCCATTTGTCAATAGGGGAAAGAGATTTTTTATGTATTTTCTATGGCAATTTATGAATATTTTTTAAAATTTCCAGCAAGAATTAATTAGACAAAAACAGCTATTTGTTACCATTGTATATTTTTTACCGTTTATTTTATGGTGATTTTAAGTGTTTTTTTGCTCATTTTATGAAAAATCATTCATTTTGTCCACCATTTATTCATTTTCTCCGTTGACAATATCTTTTACATTTGTTACAATTAAGATAAAATAAAGGGCATCTCTAAAAATGAATCAATACTATAGCAAACGACAAAATCTTTTGGCGTTTGATATTTGCCGATCCGCACGGAGCAAACTTTAGTTTGCGGATGTGCGAGGCACTTTAAATTATTAATTAAGGGGGAATTTTATGAAAAATTCATTGAAGTCTGCTGTTGCAGCTGCTCTTTCCGCAACGGTTTTATGCGGTGCAGTGCCGATTGTAACAAATGCAGAAAATCCACTTGCACAGAATTTATACACAGCCGATCCTGCTCCTATGGTTCATGACGGTGTGCTTTACCTGTACACAAGCCATGATAAGGACAATTCCGACTATTTCTATATGCCCGACTGGCAATGCTATTCTACAACCGATATGAAAAACTGGACTCACCACGGTACAGTTTTATCCGATACGGATTTTTCATATGCTGAAAAAGACACAGCATGGGCAGCACAATGCATTGAGAGGAACGGCAAATTTTATATGTACTGCCCATTGAGTAATGCGGCAGGTGGCGGCAGAGTTATCGGTGTTGCTGTTTCCGACAGCCCCACAGGTCCATTCAAGGACGCAATCGGAAAGCCTCTCGTTGGCCCTAACTGGGACTTTATTGACCCCACAGTTTTCATTGATGATGACGGTCAGGCATACCTCTATTGGGGAAATCCACAGCTTTATTATGTAAAGCTCAATGATGATATGATTTCATATTCGGGTGAAGTTCAGAAAGTTGATATGAGCAGCGGATTTGGCAAAAGTTCCGACCCAGAAAGCCGTACAGGGGCTCTTTATACCGAGGGGCCTTGGTTTTACAAAAGAGGGGATATGTATTATATGCTCTATGCAGCTGAGGGAATTCCCGAAAATATAAGCTATTCCACAAGTTCATCTCCCACAGGTCCATGGACATACCGTGGAGTTATTATGCCAAAGGGCGAAAAAGGTGCGGCATTTACAAATCATTGCGGTGTTGTTGATTATAAAAATCACTCCTATTTCTTCTATCACAATCAGCGGCTTCCGGGTGGCGGCGGATTTAACCGTTCAGTTGCCGTTGAGGAATTCACATACAAGAGTGACGGAACTTTCCCCACAATTTATATGAGCGATGACGGCCCTGCACAGCTTGAAAGCGTAAACCCATATGTTAAAAATGAAGCTGAAAAAATGAGTTTTGGCTCAAGCATTGAAACTGAGGTTTGCGGTGACGGCGGTATGGACGTTGCCAATATTGAAAGCGGCGACTATGTTAAAATCAGCGGCGTTGATTTCGGTGACGGTGCGTCATCATTTACAACATCAGTTGCATCTGCTACAGAGGGCGGAACAATTGAAATTCACCTTGACAGCCCAACAGGTCCTATTATCGGAACGGTAACAGTTCCCTCAACAGGCGGCTGGCAGGATTATACTAAGGTTACAACAAGCATAACAGGAGCAAAGGGCGAACATGACCTTTTCCTGAGATTTTCTGGTGGAGAGGGCTATCTCTTTAATGTTGACTGGTGGCAGTTTGAAAAATCGGGTTCATCGGCAGTTCAGACTACAACAAAACCAGCAGGAAATACAGATACCACCACAAGCACAAGCGGAAAGGAATATTTCCGTGATACATTTGAAAGCGGCGAGGGTGACTGGACAGGACGTGGTTCTGCAACAGTTTCCGCAAACAGCAATGCGAATTATCAGGGCAGTAATTCCCTTTACGTTGATGACAGAGCAGCAAGCTGGAACGGTGCAACTAAATCTCTCAGCTCAGCTGATTTTGTTTCGGGACAGGAATATTCATTCAGCGTAAATGTAATGTGTCCTGTTGAGAATAAGAAAAATCTTTTCTATCTCACACTTCAGTACACAGGTGCAGACGGTGAAACATATTACGACAAAATCGCAAGATGTTCTGCTATGGGCGGCGATTGGGTTCAGCTTGCAAATTCAAGCTATAAAATCCCCGACGGTGCAGAGGATATGCAGTTATATGTAGAAACAGGAACAGGAAAATATGATTTCTACATTGATGACGTTGTGGCTGCATCAAAGGGAACTGTAATTTCAGGTGCAGGACTTAAAAATGCAATTATCCGTGGCGATATTAACTGTGACGGCAGAGTTGATATTTATGATGTTATTGCTGCAAGAAAATCTTATATAAATGGATTTGGCGAGGGCAAGGCTGCTGCCAATGCCGATGCTGATAATAATGGTGAAGCTGCAATTAATGATATTGTGCTTATTGCCAAGTATGTTATTGGCGAAATTGATGATTTCCCACAGGGTGAGCCAATTGCACCTCCCGAGGAAGAAAAGGAGCCATTTGAGTACAGCAGCAATCTCCAATATAAGGCTGCTCCCGATGATTACGTAAACAAGCCTGCAAGCCAGCAGGGTAAGGTTGTGAACGAAACATATACAGGAATTCATGGCACAAAGAAGCTTAATGTATATCTGCCATACGGCTATGACGAGGGCAAAAAATACAATGTATTCTATCTCATGCACGGCGGCGGAGAAAATGAAAATACTATTTTCAGCAGTGATGTAAAGTTCAATAATATGCTTGACCATATGATTCAGAACGGCGATATTGAGCCTATGATAGTTGTAACTCCCACATTCAACGGCGGAGGATGTTCAGCAGAAACTGTTTACAAGGAAATGAAGGAGAGTATTGTTCCATTTGTTGAGGGCAAATATTCCACATATGCCGAGTCAACTTCACCTGCTGACCTTGAAGCGTCAAGAATGCACAGAGCATACGGCGGATTTTCAATGGGCGGCGGTTCAACATGGAATGTCCTCATTAATGATATTGACTATTTTGCATATGTAATGCCATTAAGCGGCCATTGCTGGGGCGGTGCAAATGCAGTAGGTCAGGCAGTTGAAAATTCGAAGTATAAGGATTCAACATATATTCTTGCTGCAACAGGTACAGAGGATATTGCATATGGCAATATGGTGCCGCAGATTAATGCAATGAAGAATATGCCTGTATTCACATATACATCGGACTTCTCAAAGGGTAATTTCTACTTCCTTGAAGCTCCGGGACTTACCCATTGGTGGGGCTATGTAAGACATTACGTATACGATGCACTTCCATACTTCTTCCACGAGTGATATAGTTTATACAGTGTTATAGATATATTAAGGCGATACCCGACAGTTTATCGGTGTATCGCCTTAATTAATTTTCCAATTCGGCAACGGATTGCACAATTGAACTAAAGGGCATCTCTAAAAAACACCTCTGTTGGAGAATGTATCCAACAGAGGTGCTTTTTAGATAATGTGAGCATTTGACAATTCAATTTTCTGATACTGTATTAAAGACGATATTTCCGTTTTCAACTGATATTTCACCAACCTTATCTTTAGGTGTGGCTTCTATATAAACAAAGTTTTTAATATTCCAATCAGCAGTATAAGCTTCAAGGTGTCCGTTATTCGCAGTTAAGACCATATCATCCCAACTGGAATAATCAAAATCAATCTCCTTTAATGTTGCGGTATCGAAGTAACCAACCTGTGAATAATGCATACCGGAACCCCAGGAATACGTAAAATAGATTTCTATATTTTCGTCATTGTTCAAATCCGTAACGGCGAAAGATGTTGTTCCGTTACCTCCAAAACCTGTACCAAGTATATATACATTGCTATTATATTCAAGGAAAGTTTCACAATTTTGACTGTATTTGAAAATGCGGAATCCATATTTATCAGTTATCTCTTGGGGCGTTATATTGTAGAGTTCGTCATTTTCATACTCGCTTTGAGGAACAGAGTATTGTGCAATAAACTCGTCAACTCCTGATTCAGTTGGTATAAGTTCAAATGTATCAATTGAATCAGAGTTATTTGTTTTTTCAAGCAAATCACGTTTCATTAGGCACAAATCAAATACATCAAGCCTATTATCTTTGCAGAAATCTGCTGCTTTCAAATTTGTAAGCTGTGTATCAGGAGAGCCAAGCAGCCACTTTTGAAGTAAAACGGCATCTGCTATATTAAATTCACTGTCACCATTTACATCGCCCATTGTCGTTACAGGGTTTTCTTCGATGTTTTGTTTTGGAAGGGGAACAACCATATTTCCGTTATATAATGCAAATGTACAGACATCACCCTCCTCGTAATCAAGGGGGTCAACTTCAAGTACAGAGGCAAGTACACTCAAGCCATAATAATATTCTGTACCAGCCTCATCCTTATAACGGATGCTCCAATGAGATGAACCGTCATAAGTTTTACTTGTAACGGTGAGATTCCTTTTCTCCATTATATCGCTGCAATTTCCTGATTTATTCAAGACAGCGTTTTCGTCAATTGTATAGTGATAGGCATGAGCATATACAGGATCATTAGCTGCGGGATATACTTTGGTGAGATTTATTTCGCCATTTGCAACGAAAATATCACCATAGGCAATATCTGTCGGAGCGTTCTCCCATATCACTTTGTCAGCAGTATAACTGCCATCTGATTCTGGGTACAGATAGCGGAACTGCGGAAGTCCGTCACCGTATGTGCCTACATACACGAAAAATTCCTTTGCATCAAATTTTTCAGTATCATATACAATAGCAGCAGAGTTTCCTTTTTCACTTTCAGCATTGACATGAATCACATTTGAGAGTGTGGGAATAAGCATACCAACGCCAATGCAAACAGCACTAAATCGGGACATAAATCGTTTCATGTTTAAACCTCCTTCATCAGCTCAAAAAAACATATACATTCCATACAGGAGTGACTTTGCTCCTGTTTTTTACATTATATCATTTTTATGTGTGAGATGTCAAGGTTTTTGCATAGCATTATTTGCTGTAATGTACTGTACCAAAGAGGACTTTGTCAAAGAAATCTCTCGTTGTATTTTCGCCAAGCTGTTATATTGCCTATTCTTTGCGAAAATTAATAAAAAAGTGAAAAAACAGGCTTTTCAAAAATTGTAGATTATGTTATAATAATAGAGGGCATCTCTAAAAACCCCTTTTGAGAAAAAACAGCTATGCACGTCATCTGCTGCGTCAACCTCCCTTGGAGTGCGAAAGCACGCCTTCGGAAGCTTTCCTTGCAGCTGCCGCACCTATCTGTTTTTTCTTTAATCAAACGAGTTTTTAGAGATGCCCTAGAGAAGATTTCAGAGAGATGTCCTATATTTTGTTAATGAGAGCAAAAGTACATAAAGAGTACACATCTATAGTTTATAATCATATCAGA
>JAFSBM010000061.1 GCA_017437285.1 Ruminococcus sp.
CCAGAGAGGAAAACCGTAGGGGAAAAAGGGAGGGAAATGTCGACTTTTATGCCAGTTTTCTTTTTCCCTCCCTTTTGCCCCGTAGGTGTTCCTCTCTGGTGATAAATCACCCTTTTGTTTATAATTAGAAAAAAGTAAAGTTTAAGATATTACAATGTAGTAGACAAATTTAATGGCATAAATACTGTCTGTCGTCGTTGGACTTCCTCACTATACAGACAGTATGCTTTCGTCGTCCGCTTTTACATACAGCATTTCTGCTCATCATCTTTGTCTACTAACATTTTAGGGATTGGTATAACAAAATATATCTTTTTATACAGAAAAAGCAGTACCGCAAAATCACGGCACTGCTTTTTTGTAAGTAAAATTAGTCGATTACAGCGATTTCGCCATAAAGCTCACGGCCTGCACCGATTGCATTTGACTCGTCTGTATCAATGTGCATTGCTCTTGCATAGTTGGGTGATACACGGCAAACTACATCACCGAGAATAGCGCTTCTCTCAGGTGTGGAAACCTTAACCCAAACAATCTGCTTATCAACTACGCCAAGTTCCTCAGCGTCAGCAGGTGTAAGGTGAATGTGACGCTTAGCAACGATAACACCCTCGTTGATTTCGATTTCGCCGCAAGGACCAACAACCTTGCAAGCACCTGAACCTGCAATGTCAGCAGACTCTCTGATAGGAGCAGCAATACCGATTGAACGTGCATCTGTAGCGGAAAGCTCAACCTGTGTTTCAGGGCGAACAGGTCCGAGAATTGAAACGCCTGCAAGCTCCTTCTTAGGTCCAACGATTGTAACTCTTTCCTCACAAGCGAACTGACCGGGCTGTGAAAGGTCCTTCTTCTTTGTAAGCTCGTGACCCTTACCGAAAAGGATTTCGAGATGCTCCTGAGTTACGTGAATGTGTCTTGCTGATGTTTCAACGATAAAATTCTTTGCCATTGTTTTATACCTCCATAGGGGAATTTCTGAATTTCTCACTTGCGTGAGTTATAAATTTACCATATTATATTGTACACCATTTCGACAAAAAGGTCAAGGGATAACGGAGATTTAAAGTTATCATATACTAACATTTTGTGAAATAAATCTCCCTGCCATATGACAGGGAGCATATAGCGTCCCAAAAGGGAGTCGAACCCCCGACCTACTGCTTAGGAGGCAGTCGCTCTATCCTACTGAGCTATTGGGACAAATTTGAAAATCCGCTATATTATTATATCATTTTTTTAAGTTATTTGCAAGCTTTTCTAAATATTTTTATATCATTTAATCATAATAACTTATGCTCATAGCAGCCGATAAGCAAATTCCACGTTTCACAATTCACATCACCTGTAATATTTACCCCGCAAATCCTCTGAAATACCCTTACAGCAGCTGCCGTTTCTGCCGTATAATCGCCATTTACGCCAATTTCCGCCATATTGTCATACCGCTTTGCAAGCTCCGAAAGCATATACTGAATAACCCACACAATCACTCCGCCGCAGCCTATTCCGCAGATATAATCGGCAGAGGGGAAAATATTCACCGCCGAGGGTATATCATTCATTTTCCGCACATACTCATTGACAATGGCATCCCATGTTTCCGAGTCGGTTTTTCCTGTTACGGGAATTCCGTTTTCACGCTGAAAAAGGCTGACTGCCGCAGTTGTACGCTCTCCGTAAACACCGTCGGGAATGACCGCAGGCTCATTTCCCTTGTGCATATTAAGTCCGTGAAGATACCTCTGCAATTCCATTATATGGCTTTTTTTCTGCTCATCTGTATACACAAAAATCAACCTCCAATCACATAGCCGGGATTCTGATATGGTCTTTTGTCAAATCCGAAACGCAAATCCGAGTAAACTCCTGCAATTGCGTCCCAAGTGACACCGCCGATTACACCTGTGGGATTTATGCCGAATTGCCGCTGAAATTCCGTAACCGACTGTTTGGTAAGCGGTCCGAAATAGCCTGTATTGCTGACAGAGGGAATATTGGGATATGTCTGATTTATAAAGGTGAGATACTCCTGAATTATCCGCACATAGTCATTTCTTGCACCCTCACGGAGAACAGTTCCGGGGTAGAGAACAACAGAAACATATTCGGGGCGGACAGCTTCAACAATTCCCATATAGGCACGGTAAAGGTCATTTTTTGTTGCTCTGTCAAGCCTGCCTGTCTGCGGAAGTCCGAATACACGCTGAAAGGATTTGAGGGAATTTTCCGTTTCCTCTCCGAAATATCCCGTAATTTCCACAGGCTGAACAGCTTCGTAATATGCACCGATTACCGCAAGATAATATTGCAGATTCTGTACCACAACTCCCTCTGAGCCGATAGTTATATTTTCGTCAAACTGCGGAGCAACGTCCTCAAAGCGTACACCCTCGGAATTCAGCTCTGCAAGTCGCTTTACGCTTGTATAGATGTACAAAATCCTGTACCATGCGGCTTCGTCAACAATTCCCGTAACTGCAAGGTCGAAAACCGCTTGAAATACCTTAACCGCCGCTTCCGTGGCATTGTCAAAAATGCCGTCAGCCTGAGGAATTTTCGGAATTGCAGGGTAATTCCGTGAAATTCTGTTGAGAAAAATCTGAATTGATTTCACATCATTGCTTGCGGAACCGAATTTCAGCGGAATTCCGGGATACGAGGGAACAGCAGATTTTACTGGTGCATCTTTCACGATATTTATATCATCTCCGTAGTAGTATTGAAGTATCTCATATGGCGTAAAACCGTTGTTCGCAAGGTCAACCGTTCCCCATTGTGACAAGCCGTCACAAGTGGAAGTAGTGCCGTTGCAGAATGATGTGAAAAGCGGTTCAATACTGCCCTGCCGCTGAACATAGTCGTTGAAAAGTTCATCTACAAGATAGCCGATATTTTCAAAATATTCCCTGTTATTGATGAATTTCTGGTCGTATTGAGTTGTGGAAGTTATGTCAAAATCATATCCCCTTGAACGGTACCATTCAGTATAAATGCGGTTGAGGGCAAAGCTGACAATAGCGTAAATATTCGCCCTTAAAGAGGATTCACTCCATGTCGGAAAAATCTCACTTGACGCTACATTTTTTATGTATGAGGGGAAATCTACGGTTACATTCGGAGCCGCTGAATCGGGCATTCCGAGATGAACAGTAATTGTCCTTGGGATATATGGTGTTCCTGTAAGCATAAATTGTCCTCCTCAGCTGAATTGCTCCCTGTTAAAATATGTAAGGGTTTCTTCGTCAGGTTTTGCACCGATTGGCAAGGGAATCATATTGAAATTCTGCACCGAGGTTATCCCCGAAAATACAGGTACATCAATACTTCGTGCGTTGAAAAATCCCCTTGCCCTTACGCTTATGTCAAAAAGGCTGTAGGGGCGGACATCGGTATTTGGCGTTAGGGAGTATGCCTTATCGGGAGCAGGTACGGTAATTTTCGCAACAGTTCCGCTTATATCGGTAATTCCCACCGCCGAAAGCACACGTTTTCCATTGTCCGCAGCCGTAACAATCACCGACGCTCCGACAATGGGGGTTGCTTCGTTTCCTGCTCTGACATTAACGAGTATAAAGCCAGTTGAATTGCCCAGTTCCGACGATGCAGGGATTTCCTGTTCATTGAGCTGTTCAATATCGGATAAATCGGCACCATTGATAATCCGTTCAAGTTCAGCTTCTTCCTCGTCTGCTGTGTATGGGTAGTATGAGGTGTCGTGTTCTGACTCGTCATATGCTTTGTCGTTGTATTCATCTTTTTCGTCCTCTCCGCTTTTTTGCTGTTCCCTTTGCTGGTATTCCTCGGGAACGGTATTTTCCTTTTGTGCTGTAAATTCCTCCGCCATTTTTTCCTCAGCGGCAGAAATTTCCACATAGCTTTCTGCAACTGATAATTCATCACGGCTTTCAGTCTGCTCCACAGGTTTTCCTTTATTATAAAGCTTCATCATTTCCTTTTTATAGGCTTCAATATCTTTTATATCCATAAAGCACCTCCATAATGTGTTACAGTTCAGTATATGCGGAGGAATTTGTAAAAATTCATTTTTACAGAAAAAAAGCTGGAAGTTAGTATATACTTACAACTTTTCAAAAATTTTTTTATTTTTACTGCGATAATTGAGGGGGTAAAGTTGTTTAATATATAAAGGGAATCACTAATACCCCTTTTTGAGAAAAAGCAGTTATGACATTATATATAGGGCATCTCTAAAAACCCCTTTTGAGAAAAACTCATAAAGATTTCATAAAAATCTTGACAACTATATGAATATATGTTATTATGACATTAAGGATACATATGCCTTAATTATAAAAAACAATAAACTATGGAGGGAATTATTATGACTCACAAAAAATTAAGACGACTTGCTGCACTGACAAGTGCTTTACTCGCTGCCAATGCAACTACAGCCCCATTTGCCGTTAATGCTGCTGGCTCAGCAGGTTTTAATTCTGTCATTAAAACGTCCGAAACTGATAATGTTTCGTATATCAACGGCAAATATACAACACTGTCGGATATTGAAGACACCGACAGATACGAACTTTCAATCGAATCGCAGCCTGAAAAAACAGTATATCTTACAGGTGAAGAACTGGATTTCACAGGGCTTGAATTTTGCTGTCTGCACCAGTCAGACCCTTCCGCTGAAATATGGGAAGGCGATTATTTCGACACCTACGACACACCACTCAGCGAACTTATCGAAAGCGGAAAAATAATTATTGATGATTCCGAATTCGACAACACCAAGGCAGGTTTTTACAATATTTATATCATATACGGCAATGTGACAGAATCTATAAGGGTAAGAGTTAAAGAAGTAAGAGAGCAGGATAAAATCGAAATCACAAGCGAACCGTCAAACACACTCATAAAACTCGGCGAAGAACTTGACCTGTATGGAACATCGCTTCTTCTCAAGGACAAGGAAACAAACGAAAAGACAGAGTATTACGATATATACGAATTAATCGACAACGGTACAATTACAGTTGACACTTCCGCACTCGACAATACAACTGAGGGCATATATCCTATATTCATCACCTACGACGGAGAAACCGTTGAATTTGATGTAAGAGTTTATGAATACCATGAAGGATACACCTTAAACATTTTCGATGATACCATCAAAAAAGTATACAAGATTGGCGAGGAGCTTGACCTGACTCGCACCAAATTCAGAGGAACTTACAACAATAATTTTAAGCACGGAGATTTCTTCTATTCCGACCTTGTAGAATATATTGAAAAAGGAACTCTGACGCTTGACGATTCCGAATTTGACAACACCAAGGCAGGCACATACACAATCTATGTCCACTACGGAACAGCTACGGATTCTTTCAATGTAGTAGTTACGGACGGAGAAACAGCTTCCTCTGATGAACTCACTATCCACTGTTACCCATTTAGAAATGACTTCGACCTTAATATGGCACTTGACCTTTCAGGTGCCGTAGTTTCAGGCAAATACGGCGAAAACAATGAATTTCATGGCGAAAACCTTACAGATATGATTGAAAAGGGTATAATTGATGTTGATTGTTCAGAATATAACTCCTCTGAAATCGGTACTTATAAAATTTATATCATACTTGGTACTGCTATAGAGTCATTTGAAGTCAGAGTTGGCTGTCCACCCGTTATTAATATTCTCAATATAGAAACACTCCCGATTAAAACGGAATATTACTGCGGTGAAGAACTTGACCTTACAGGTGCAACTGTATACTGCTGGGAAATGGGCGACGGCGATAAAATACCCGATATAGATTTCACAGAGGACTTACAAACACTTATTGATAATGAAACTGTAAAAATAGACTATTCCGAATTTGACAATACAACTCCAGGCATTTACACAATCCGTCTCAACTACGGTCATGCATGGGCTTCTTTTGATGTAGCTGTAGCTGAAGAATACATAATGAAATATTCTGTTCATATTGAAAAATCTGGTTTGACTCCGGACATTTATCAGATTATGTTCAACGATTTTGATTATTACGAGTTGTATTCAAAGTATATCATTTCAGGCAGCAGCTATCTGGTAGATAAAGACGGAAATGAATTTAATAAAACAGAATTCACCAACAAAACTCTCATTGAAATGATTGAAAATGGAACTGTTACTGCTGAATTGTCAAAGGTATACCATTGCACTAACCCCATCACCGGTAAAGATGGCATCGAGCGTGAATTACGTGTTAATTACGGTAACGGCTGGGACATACTGATTTTTGGTATGTCTAATATAGAGGAACAGCCAAGTATAGAGTGGAAAAAACAGCCTCAAAAAACCGTATACACCTATGGTGAGGAGCTTGATTTAAGAGATGCAGAAGTTACATTATTTGATGCAGAAAATAAAGACAGCGAGGGTATATCAGGAAAATTAAGCGACTTTATTGCTGACGGAACAGTTCAGATTAATGCCGATAATTTCTATAATTGCACAGAAGGTAAGTATACAATCTTCTTGGGTTATAACGACGGATATATCGAATATGATGTTGAAGTTCTTCCTGAAGTACCTGACGGTGACGCAAACGGCGACGGAGATTTCACAATTGCCGATATGGTAACAGTGCAGAAGTACATTATGGGCAAAAAGTCAGCTGCACTTTCAGACTGGAAATGCGCTGACCTTTACGAGGACGGAAAAATTGACGTTTACGACTTTATTGTAATGAGAGAAAATTTTGTTGAGAAAATGAAATAAAATTATAACCCCCGATTTGTTAAACTCAAATCGGGGGTTATATTATGGGCATCTCTAAAAACCCGTTTGATTAAAGAAAAAGCAGATAGGTATGACAGCTACAAGGAAACCTCCCGAAGGCGTGCTTTCGCACTCCGAGGGAGGTTGACGAAATAGATGTCGTGCATAGCTGTTTTTTCTCAAA
>JAFSBM010000062.1 GCA_017437285.1 Ruminococcus sp.
AACCCCTTTTGAGAAAAAACAGCTAAGCACGACATCTGCTTCGTCAACCTCCCTTGGAGTGCGACAGCACGCCTTCGGAAGGTTTCCTTGCAGCTGTCATACCTATCTGTTTTTTCTTTAATCAAACGAGTTTTTAGAGATGCCCTTAAAATAAAAAATATGGTAAAATAAAAAAAGTGTGACTTTTTGAGATTTTCATTGTCTACTATTATGAAGCACCATGGGCTTTGGAGAGGAGGAGGTATATGACGGATAATGAACTGCGTGAGCTGATGAGCGTTGATGTGAAAAAAGGCTCTGAGGCTTTATATAAACAGTATTCGCAGTACATTTACGCCATTGTCTTCCGTATTCTTCGTGATTGCGGCAGCCGTGAAGATGTGGAGGATTGCTTTGCAGAGACGTTTGCAGAGATAATCCGCCGATTTGATAACATCCACGGCACAACATTGAAATCATATATTGGAAAAGCGGCACAAAATCGTGCGTTGAATTACAGAACATCCTTGCGGAAAAATCAGGTAAATACTGTTCCTTTTGAATTGACAGAGGAGCCTGTAACTGATAATTTACAGGAACAGCAGGAGAAAAAGGCGAAATTCAATTTTTTATTGGAGAAAATCAAGGAACTTGGAGAGCCTGACGCAACAATTGTTGTACAGAAATATTATTTCGGCAGAAAAATGGCTGAAATAGCGGAAATGACAGGCTTAAAGCCCCATGCCGCACAGGTACGCTGCGGCAGAGCTTTGAAAAAGCTTCGCAAGGATATGGAACAGTGGAGGTAAATCTATGAATAAAAAAGATATAATAAAACTGCTCCGTTCTGCCGACGAGGATTCAGCGGTGTGGCTTAGTGAGGAATATCACGGTATTTCGGAGAATGACGACGGAAGATTATGGCGTAAGGTGCAGGAAAAATTAAACGGTGAAGATAATCAGGAAACTGAGGAATTTCATATAATCTGCGATGAGGTAACTGTAAAAAAATCCCGATTCAGCTGGCTTTCAAAGACATTGACAGCTGCGGCATATGTGTTTATATCGGGCGTGATAATTACGGGAATTTTCCATATCAACGACTTTGAAAATGAGGTTGATAAAACGGATTTACCCTTATCTGTAGCAGATGAAATTTCAATCCCCTGGAATATGCTTTCATCGGGAATTATGACCGTTGATGTGGAAAATGCAGAGTTTACAGCAGAGGGCATTTATGAAATCACAATTGAAGTGAGAAGCAAAAAAGCTCTTTCTTTAAACGGCACAACTACATTTATGGCGGATAATTTTATGGTGGCTTATCTCGGTGAAAACGGCATAGAAAAGGCTGTTCTGCCCTATGAAATTTCGGAGGCAGGAGAAGTTTACCCATACGCATTTACCCTTGCGGACGGGGAAATGCGGAAACTTACCCTTAGCTATAGCATTAATTCTGTCCCCGATGTGCTGATTAGCGGATATTCCGATAATACGCTGTATTTAAAGCTCAGGGAGGATTAATTATGCAATTTAAAAGATTATTATTGTTAACTATGGCGGCTTGCTTTACACTTGCAGGATGTAGCGAAACAAAAGAAAATAGCACAAACGACAGAAGTTCACAGACGGAAATTGCAGAACAGCTTGACACAACACAGCCTGCGGATGACGATCCGCTTACAGCACAGGTTAAAGTTGAAAAGCTTGACCTTGGAGTAACAGATGTGGGAATGTCTGAATTTTTCCATATGGAAAATGGTTACGGAATGTTTGTATTTCCCCAAACCTCCTATGACGCTGTTTTTGCAGAATATTCAAAGGATTTTCAGCTTGTATCGGAAAATAAGCTGACTCTCCCAGCCCCACAGGACGATTATTACTATACAGGCGGACTTTATGTTTATGCTGAAAATAAGCTGTATTCCCTTGCTACATTGGAATGGCACAACGGAATGAAACCCTATGTATACAGCGATAATCAGGAGAATTTCGACTGGGAAACTTATAATTCCGAGATGAAACTGCGTTATATGTTCTGCACTTATTCAACAGACGGAACTCTTATTGACGCAGTTGCTCTTGAAGATTTATCCGATAATTTTGACACGTATCTGCTGCCTAAGCAGTTTTACATTGACAACGGTGAAGCCTATATAACCCTTGACAGCGGCAGTATTCTCCGCATTAACAAGAAAGACGGAAGTGCGGAGGAAATTTACAGCCTTGCGGATAAATACAATGGAAGTTACGGCTGTGATTTGCAGCTGTTTAAAGACCGTGACGGAAAAACTCTGTTGTTTACAGCCTTTCACGACAGCAGTTCCGAGGATTTGAGTTATAAAGTTTCAGTTGATGAGTTTGATTTGCAGACAGGCAAAGCGGGCGAAAATATTTATACTCCGCAGGCGGATTTAAATGCTGACAGCGAAGTTAATTTTGTCAGCGGCTATGGGGATTATCGTTTCTGTCTTGTTAATGATGAAAACATCACAGGCTATAAATATGACGGCAGCGAAGAAGTGCTTTTGGAGTGGGAAAAATCGGATTTGCAGATTTCACCTGTTCAGCTTTTAGGCGATAACTGTATGATTTATAGAAGCTATGGCGAATCGGGAACTGTGATTAATAAGCTTACAAGAAAGCGTAAATCCGAGCTTAATGAAAAGCAGGTTTTAGATGTTATGGTTCTTTCATCAAATAAGGATTTCACCGAAATTGTCAATGCCTTTAACCGCAGTCAATCGGATTTCCGTATTGAAACCGAAATCCTTACTGTTGATGCTGAAAATTCCGAAGAATATGAAAAGGCAATGGAGCAGGCTAAAAAGGAATTTCAGATGAATCTTCTGACCGATGATGCTCCTGATATTATAGTTACATCAGATTTTGAAGATATTTTCAATTACGGAAAAAAGGGTGCGTTAGCCGACTTGTACCCCATTATGGAGAATGATACGGAAATGAATAAATCTGCATTTCTGCCTAATATTCTCAAAGGTGCTGAATCTGATAACGGCGAATTATACGGTATGCCCATACATTTTAAAGTTGAAACGGTTTTAGTAAAAACTAAAATCTGCGACAAGGAAAACTGGACAATGGAGGATATGATTTCCGTTTATGACAATGCGGAAAAGGACGTTTATAAATGGACTAACCGCCGTGAAATGCTTCGCACATTTCTTTGCGGAATGGATTTTGTAGATGAGAAAAAAGGCACTTGTTCATTTAATTCCGATGAATTTATTGAACTGCTGAAATTCTGCAAGAGATTTCCGTCTGAGCAGGAAATGGTGCATGATGGGGATAAGGTTTTGACTCCTGAGGAGGAGGCAAAGCTGAATGAATTTTATACTAACAGGTCACGCAGATATATCAATGATGATGATATAGCAAAAACTATTACAATAAGTTCTCCTGATACGGGAATGTTTTTTGAAAAAGGAGAGATGACCGAGGAAGCTGTTACTTTTGTTGGTTATCCCTCAAATGACGGAAATGGTACAAAATTGACTTTGCTTGATAATATTTCAATTACTTCAAAATGCGAAAATAAAGAATTTGCGTGGGAGTTTATAAAGCATTGTTTTGATTATTCCACTTCACTTCCTGTTATAGAAAAGGAATTCAAAGAGGCTGTTGACGGCTGGACTGAATTAAAGGGAGCATTTGGTGCATCGGGACTTGGTTATTATGAGGAGCCACGAACAGGTATAAAGATGTATCCTTTGACGGAGGAAGAAAAAGAAAATATCGAAAGAATTATCCGCAATGCATCGACTCTTTCTTCTCCGGCATATTCATCACTCAACGATATAATTTTTGAGGAAGCGGAGGCATTTTTCGCAGATGCTAAAACCGCAGAAGAAACAGCGGAAATTATACAAAACCGTGTTGAAATTTTTGTAAGCGAGAAAAGCTGGTAAAAATAAAAAGACATTATGAAAAATGACGGAGGCATATTATGCAGTTTAAAAGATTATTATTGTTTACTATGGCGGCTTGTTTTACATTTACAGGCTGCAACGAGGTTAAAAATATCGACAGCAATGAAAGCATTGACAGCAGTTCACAGACGGAAATTGCAGAACAGCTTGACACAACATTGCCCGAGGGAGAAGATACCCTTACAGCACAGGTTAATATTGAAAAGTTAGAACTTGATTTTGATTCAATTGGAATAACAGATGTTGGCTTTAGTACGGGAATGTCGGAATTTTTTCGTACAGACAACGGCTACGGAATATTTATACTTCCGTCTGGTCCTTGTGAAATAATATTCGCAGAGTGTTCAGAGGAGTTTCAATTTAAATCAAGCAATCAGTTGACAATACCTGCCCCACAGGACGATTATTATTATACAGGGGGAATTTATGTTTATGCTGAAAATAAGCTTTATTCCTTTGTTACAATGGAATGGCACAACGGAATGAAACCCTATGCTTACAGCGATAATCAAGAGAATTTCGACTGGGACGCATATTATGCAGACACCGATACACGCTATATGCTCTGCACACATTCAATGGACGGAACTCTTATAGATGCAGTTGTTATGAATGGTTTAAGAGATAGCGAATACTATAATGAATATAATGACTTTATCTCGTATGAGCAATTTTACATTGACAACGGTGAAGCTTATTTAACACTTGATAATGGAAGTATTCTTCACCTTAACAAGGAGGACGGAAGTATTTCGGAGATTTATTCCGTTGATGAGAATATCGCCCAATATGGTGATTGCCAATTGCAATTATATAAGGACCGTGACGGAAAAACTCTGTTGTATTCAAGTATTCCCGTTAATGATACATTAGCTGCGGATTATGTAGTTACAGTAAATGAATTTGATTTGCAGACAGGGGAGCTTGGTGAAAATTTATTCAATCCACAGAGCGAAGCATTCGATTTTGGTTACAATCATATGTTGTTTCTTGAAGGCTGCGGCGATATCAGATTTGCCATTCTGAACAGCGATAATATCACAGCTGTTAAGTATGACGGAAGTGAAGAAGTAATCCTCGACTGGACAAAATCAAATCTTGAGGTTTCATCGGTTCAGCTTCTTGATGAAGGGACAATGCTCTATAGTGACTGGGGCGAAAACGGCATAGAGATGAATCTGCTTAAAAGAAAGCGTCAGTCAGAACTTAAAGAAACGCCTGTATTAGACCTTATGATTATCAGTTCATGGTCTGATATTCCAGCCTTGATAAATGACTTCAATCGCAGTCAGTCGGATTTTCGTGTTGAAGCTGAATTTCTTACCGTTGATGCTGAAAATTCCGAAGAATACGAAAAGGCAATGGAGCAGGCTGAAAAGGAATTTCAGATGAAGCTTCTGACAGATGATGCTCCCGATTTGGTAATTACATCAGATCCCGAAACAATTTTTAATTATGGAAATAAGGGTGCATTTGCGGATTTGTATGCATTAATGGAAAATGATGCGGAAATGAATAAATCTTCATTTCTGCCAAATATTCTCAAAGCCTATGAGTCCGAAAACGGCGAATTATATGGTATTCCGTCACAATTTGAGATTGACACGGTTATGGTAAAATCGAAATTCTGCGACAAGGAAAACTGGACAATGAATGATATGATTTCTACCTATGACAAGGCTGAAAGTGAACACGACATTTACAAGTGGTATGACCGACAGCAAATATTGGAGCTGTTTCTCAGAGGAATGGATTTTGTAGATGAGAAAAGCGGCACTTGTTCGTTTAATTCATCGGAATTTATTGAAATGCTGAAGTTCTGCAAGAGATTTCCTATAAAGCTTGATATACCCGAAAAGGATTACGACAACCCTGCACAAATGGAGCTTCTTGATAATTACTATTATAGTCAGTCACAGAAGTATATTACCGATGAGGATTTGATTTATTCGGGTTCTTTTGGTTCAGCAGGCAGTATCGGCGGTTCATATTCTTATGCTAAAGCCGCTATGGGCGGAGAAGATGTTACATTTGTGGGTTATCCCTCAAATAACGGCAATGGAACAAAATTGGCAGCGAAAGATAACATTGCAATTTCTTCAAAATGCGAAAATAAAGAAGCTGCATGGGCATTTGTGAAAAGCTTTTTATCACAGAAAACACAATATATTCCCGTTTTAGAAGAAAAATTCGAAAAGACTCTTGACGGCTGGAAAGAATTGGGAGTTTTTGGCAATTCAGGAGCAGGATATTACGAAGATGACGGCTTTAAGGTGTACCCTTTGACACAGGAAGAAAGGGATTACTTTGAAAGCCTTATCCGAAGCCTGACTACACTTTCTCCAACAAGAAGCACATCACTGAACGATATAATTTATGAAGAAGCAGAGGCATTTTTCGCAGATGCTAAAACCGCAGAAGAAACAGCGGAAATTATACAAAACCGTGCTGAAATTCTCGTAAGCGAACAAAGCTGGTAAATATTATGAAAAATCCTAATGTCCGTTTGGCAAAAAGCTGAACGGACAATTTTTTTGAAAAAATTTCAAAGAAATTTCAAAAAAAGGTTGGAAAATTCTTTCAGATGTGGTATAACCCATCTTTGCCACCAAAAAAAGCGAAACCCCAAGAAAATACGTCACTTGGGGCGTGTTTTTTAATAATTACGATGTAGGTACATCAAAGCACCTTTACTGATGATTTCAATTTTCGTAGGTCTCCACTTGAA
>JAFSBM010000063.1 GCA_017437285.1 Ruminococcus sp.
ATTGCTTCTTCTGCGTTTATCACTAATTTGCCATCCTGATTCTTATAACCATAGGGTGGGGTAGAAGCAATAAATGTACCATTTTGCATTCGTTTTTCTGCACTCCATCGCATATTTTGCGAAATTGATACCGATTCTTCCTGTGCCAGACCACCAAGTATGGTGATCATGATCTCATCGGTCATGTTTGCAGTGTCAATATTCTCTTTCTCAAAGAACACTGTAATCCCAAGAGATTTCAGCTCTCTGAGATTCTTAAGGCAGTCCTTTGTGTTTCGAGCGAATCGGCTGATAGACTTGGTATAGATTCTGTCAATCTTACCACGTCTGCAGTCCTTCATTAGTCTTTGAAACTCGTCACGCTTATCCTCACGGGTGCCGGTGATGCCTTCATCGGCATACAAGTCCACAAGTTCTTCTGTGTATGATTCTTCGAACTTGTGGCTGTAATAGGTCAGCTGCACCTGATAGGAATTCAGTTGATCTTCACTGCTTGAGCTGACTCGGCAGTAAGCGGCAACTCGCCGTTTTACTGTTTCGGTCATAATGCTCGGTTGTATCACGGTTATCGTTGCCATGCTTACACCTGCCTTTCGCTTTTTTTACTTACAACAATACCACATTTCTCTGTGAATTTGAATCACCAAACCAGACAAATTTACTCGTCCGAATCTGTGTAATCTATATGCTTGTCCGCTTCTTTGCCTGCGATGCAGCAGCACATGACGAATACTCCAACTGTGCCGCCAACCACGCACCCGATAATAAACCCAATCATCATGCCACCTCCAAATCTTTAGCGGACGGATACTCTCCGATGACTGCATTTCTGCATCGGCTGATCAGCTTTTCCTTTTCTTCTTCTGTCAATGCTTCTGCTCTTGTATCTACATACTGCTGAATCAGCGTAAGGATGTATTCTGCTGTTCCGTACTTCTTCATTACGATACCTCCAAGCTGATTTTGATAATCTCATCTACTCGCTTCATTGCGTCAGAATCCAGTGAGCCAATGTAACTTCTGAGCCTGCGTTTGTCGATGGTGCGGATCTGCTCTGCTAATGCAATCGAGCCATCTGTCAGCAGATCGTTATCGTCCACCTTTGCGTGAACCGGAAGCGATGGCTTATTGGAACTGGTGATCGGCAGAACAACAATCGTCGGGCTGTGCATGTTCCCGACGTTATTCTGCACCACAAGCACAGGTCTGATACCGCCTTGCTCACTGCCGATGACAGGATTCAGGTCTGCATAGAAAAGGTCACCTCGTTTAATCAGCATTCTCGTTCTCCTTTGCGTTGCCGATTCCCTTCTTCTTTCGTACACAGCTTGGGAACGGACAGAACAGGACATTTGTGTTTCTGGAATACCAGATACAGCCCTTGCAAGGATGGTCGTCCGAGAGTCTCACAACGGGTTCGGGAATGCTGACTCCGTAGCCCTGTGCAAGGGGTTCTCTGTGACCGGACGTTGTTACTCTGAATCTATCATGTGCAATGCATTTGTTTTCTTCCATGGTTATATACCTCTCATTCTTGATTTTGTTTGTATGTAACGGCGGTCTTTGAGAATCTCGCAAACCGCCGTTTATCGTTTTGCCTTCGTCTGATTCCTTTCGGTTTCAGACTTTCCGTGATATTTATCCACGATATCCGTCACGGCGGAGCATTCGGAACGATCAGCAGCTTACTGGTCTCATGGAACTCTCATCCCTCCGAGGTTCTCCCGGAGCCGCCCTCATTGCCTGATTCCCCGACCAAGGGGTGCTGTGACTGGACGGAAGTATCATTATCCTCCTGCGTTTCATTGCCTCACGGGAAGCTGTCCCGATTTCCAAGTCCATATTTCCCGCTCGCTCTTTCGAGGTCCTGGCGTATGGCTTGCGTGGCTGCCGAGATTTTATACCGGCCGCAGGATTAACGTATTCCGAATGCTGTATATTCAATTTTCAAGCTGCTCTGAAGGGCTTTTTATTTGCCCTTCTACTTATAGGGAACTGGGAGAAGCATTTTGAGGGGGGTATTTCTCAAAAAATTTTTTCATTTTTTTCAGAGCACCATCAATCGACTCACGAATTGTTTTATCATCAAGACCTTCCATTGCTGCAATTTGCCTGTATGTCATACCCTTGAAATAGTAACAGTAAACTCTCTGATACTGTTTCTCATTGAGGATTTGCATAGAAGCTGCGATCATTTCCTTAGTTTCCCTTTTCTCAACTTCGTCCTGCACAGGATTAAGCGGCAGATCCTTGATTTTCAGATTCGGACAGTTGCCGTTTTCATCTTCTTCGCAGTCCTCGTAGTAGCCCTCATCAATGTGATATCTGCTCTGTCTGCGCTTTTCACGCACTTCATTGGCAAAATAGCGGTTGTACTCCTTTGCCATCTCTGCAAACATAGCAACAGACACAATAACCATACCTGCAAGCTCCGGATGCTTCTGCTTGAATTGAGGATCGTCTGTAGCCACGATGTACTTCGGGCCTACAAAGTCAGTGTAGAGCACCTCTGTCGGCATGTAATAAAACCCATTTTTCTTGATGATATCGTTGACATCTTCCATCTTGATTTTCTTAAAGTAATTTTTCATTCGTAATACCTCCGTTTTGATTTCTTGTTTTCGATTGAATCAAAACGAAGGCTTACGGATATTTCGCTGTCATGCACAGCCAAGGGTAGGTGAGTAACATAAAAAGCCCCTTTCCCGTGCAATCGGAAAAGGGGCTTCAAACACTGTACGAAACAAACGAGCAACAAAAAAGCACCGTAGAAACGAATAGGCATAGTGATAGCGTAAGCTATACTAATAACCTATCCTGTTTCGTACGGCGCTTGGTAGCTTAGTCACATGGGACTATCTCCGCTTGCTCGGTTAGAAATCGTAATAAGCAGTTATTCAATTTTGGTAAGATATACTTTGAATGAGCGTTCTCCGTTTTTCTTTGTACGGAAGTACGCCACATTCATGATATATGCATTCTTGCATTTCGGACACTTTACCTGCATATGTCCTCTAATATCCGAATAGATTTTGTCGATCAGGAATCGGCAGTTCGGACAGCGCAGGTCACGCAGTGTAAGTTCTGTCACTTCCGTCTTGGACATCTCCAATTTTTCGAAGATATCCTCGTTCATATATGTCTGTATCATCCATACGCCTCCGGATTTCCAAGATGTAATTCAGAGGAGACATATTCGCTGAAATCGTGTTTTTCGAACAGTTTCAGATGTTCCATACGGATGACAAGTGCGGTAAAGGACACACGAAGATACTCCGCAATCTCAAACAACACAGCTCTGTCAGCGGCGGTAAAGACGCTGTTTCCGTAAACAGCAATCGGTTTGCCGTCATTGAACTGCATACAGGTCTGCAAGAGGAGAGATTTGGGCATCAGCAATGCCGCTGCACCTCGGTCTGCCTGACATTCCTGCACACTCATCATTCTGGCAAAGTCCTCTCTGGTGTAGTGGCAGTCCAGGTCAAACTCATTATGAAAGGCTGCCTGCTGCGGCACATTGTTCACCAGCGAGTTCAGATAGTGGAAGGCTTCGTGAGCAATGGTGAAGAATCGGCGGTTTCTTTCCTTTTCAGCCTTGAGGAACCTGTCCAGCACAATAGTTTTCTCAGGGAACACATGACTGACAGTCTGTCCCTTGCAGCTAACCAACAGCGGTGTTCTGCCGTCTGCAAGGAATCCCAGCTTACTCATATCTTCCTCGGCAATATTTGCATAGAGGATTGTCAGCTTCAGAAATCCCGTCGTAAAGCCGATAATGTCCACTGGCTTTCCTGCGCCGTCATTACCCATGTACTCGTAGATCAACCTCTCACACAACTCGTCAATCTCGGAATTGCGGAGAAATGGTTTTGGCTTTCCTTTCATAATACCACTCCTGTTCTTAGATGTGTTGGTGTCATCTCCTGTCTGTTTTCTTTCAAAAGAGAATGTATGTTCTGTTTCTGCTTATATTATAACCCCTATTAACTTGGAAGTCAATAGGGGTTTTTGCTGTTGTCGTGAAACTACGACAGCAAATGTGGTTTTTTTGAAATTTTGTATGGTTGCACAAAAATCATTCTAAATTTTGTTCGATTTGTATGAAGTGATAATCTCCGATTACGATGCTGTTTCACCACTTAAGGGATGTCGTATTTTCTTTATTATTTTTATGACTGTAGCAATCAAAAGAACTATTCCAGCCAAAATCAAAACTTTGGTCAACAGACTGAAATCTTCAAGAAAAAACCTTTCCATTCCTGAGTCGGCAAGAACAAGATTTTTATTATGATTATCGATTGAACAGTTGTACAGATAGCAGCCCAAAATTATGAAGTGATCAAGTAACCATAGCAGCACTCCCCATATTGAAGCGATAACCAGCCACACAAGTACGTTTACTATAGAAGAAACAGTTATCCCTACAATAATGCCGATAAATGGATTTTCAATATCAAATGTAAAATAGAACACTTCAGCAATCATAAGAAAAAGAACAATAAGAGATACAAAGAAACCTATCGTTGAAGGTATGGCTTCAATCCATCCAATCGGATCAAATGTCCCCATATTTTCTACAATATATCTTGGATGATGAAACTTCGGAAATCCTGCATAATCCTCAAGGAGTATACATATTTCGCCAATTGCTGAACAGTATTTTGAATCTGATGTGTATTGGTCATTAGGAAGAAGCTCTAGCAACTCAGAACAGAACATTTCAAATTGTCCGTTGTAATAGGTTTCTGCTCTGCCATAAAAAACCATACTGTCTCCCATTTGCCGATTCTCTGAAACATCCATGAGATAAATGAGACCTTCTGTAGCTCCAACCGTTTCATAATAGATAGAACCTGCCTCTCTGCCTGTTAAATCCTTGTCAGTCAGATAAAACACAATATTCAGATTTATTTCCTTTGAAGAACGTAAGATTACTGCGTTCATTTCTTGGATTTGTTCTTTTGTGAACATATCTGCTTGTCCATAGATGCCACAGTTTTGTGATACCCCACTTTCATTTGCGGCATATATCGTGAATCCTTCAAATGTATTAAGGATAGCAAAGAAAAAGATGGATAAAATAACAGCCAATGCTTTTTTCATTAAAAATCCTCCCTATAAAATGCACACCATGCTATATCAGCATGGTGTGCAAGTCCTCACTCTCCATAGGAGGCGTTTGATTTTATCTTTTCTTTTTCCTCCATACAAAGAATCCAATACCAGCTGCAATTACTACTAAAACAGCTCCTCCGATATACAACCAGAAATTTCCCACATGGAGATAGCGTACTCTATCAATATTCCACTCATTGCCTGCTTCGTCGACAAGTGTAATATCGATGTGATGCTGTCCCTTTGTTAAAGTAAATGAAAGCGTATCCGTTTCCGGATCATATGTAGATGGGATTTCAGTTCTTTCTCCATCTCTAGGACACTCGTAAACCTTTGTTGCATGCTTATCAAGTGTTTCACTAATGTCTGTCAATGAAATAGTAACCTCATCCTTAAAGAAATAATTATGCCAATCCTTGAAGTCTTCGGGAAGTGTTGCTGTTGGAGCCTCGTTATCGATATGGATGGCCGCAAGATCCAAATAAACATCATCACGAATGCTTACTGACAAATACATTCTTGTATCAAGGCTGTCATCGCGGAATGTTTCTGAGAAATAGTTGCCAGGAAGCTGAATGTAGCTCAAAGTTGCAGTCTCTGATAGCTCTTCATTTTCAATAGTCAAATATTCCTGCGGAGAGTACTGATTTTCATCTTCTCTCAAAACAAGAGCACCTGCTGCATTATCCGTTGTAGGCTTAATTACAAGAATATCAAGATTCTGGAAATCTGCAGCTTTTTTACTAATTGCTCTGCCATCGTCATTAACCAGCGAATAGTAGCCTGTTCCATTCTGTGTTCCTGAATCAGTAGGCTTTTTACTATTGTAAATATATGCAAGCACATCAGTTTCTACCATTCGGAAATATGTATCGCTGATTACTTCACTACGATTACCAGCCTTATCTACAGCAACAAATGTTACCGCATAAACGCCATCCTTATCAAATCCACTCAATGTAAATTTTGACTGATTAATAGACTTTGAAAGATCAGCAGCAAGAGGACTCATTTCAATTGTGCCAAGTTCCATACCATTTTCATAGGTTGGAGTGTAAACCTGTGCTTCAATCTCAATTCTATCAAAGTTCAAATCGGTAAACTCCACTGTTGGTGCAGGTTTATCTTTCAATTTTTCATCATAAACTACAAAGTACGGAGTAGCTACAAATCCTTCTTCTGTGGACTGAATATCATTACGTGCATGAAGTATAGGTGCAATTGTGTCAATTTCAATAACAGGAGTATGATCAACAGAACCATCCTTCATTTTACACGTGTTACCTGCCCTGTCTCTAGGAGGGTATTTTTTGCCATCGTCTATTACAAACATCCGAATTCTGTATACGCCATCTGTTGCAAAAGTGATTTCCAGAGTATGCGTATCACCATCATGCTTCCAGTCGGTAGAATACCCGATATCGCTCCAATCCTCATCATCAGAATGCCCTGATCCAGATGCCTTAGCCTCCACACGAATTCCCATATCAGATGGATCAAAATTATGCTCATCTACTTCAATTTTTGCAATCTGTTTAGTGTTAAAATAGATTCCTTCATCCGCATCATCACCAAAACTATTGAAGTTTGTCTTAATAATCGGTGCTGTTGCATCTACATTAAACTTTTCATAGAAATAGTTGCTAACTTCTCCGTCATTATAAGAAATATTTGCGGAGTGCCCTGCACGGTCAGTTCCTGAAAATGAAAATTCAAAGTCGCCCTCGGAGAACGATACTGTTGCTGTATGAGTTGAACCATTTGATTGGAAGTTCACTGAAGGTATTGTTCCAGTAAATCCATTTGTGATTGTTGCAACCATCAATCCCGGATCAAAATTTCTTTCTGTTACTGTAATCGTAAACGCAGTACTTCCAGGATAATACATGCCATTAATCAGTTCAGCATTATTAGAAATAGCAATAACAGGTGCGATCGTATCAATTGAAAACGCTTCACTGCTTATCGGATCACATGCATTAGCTGCACGGTCCGTGGCATTGAATGTCATAACAATATTGTTATCATCGCTATTAAATGTAAATACCTGTGAAACTTCTGTAATCAGATTTACATCCGTTTTAGTAATTTCCCATCCATTTGCAAGAAGCATATTTTCAGAATAACCATCTGTATTACTGATTGTATTCACAACAGCATCATAGCTATCCTGTTCAGAAGATTTGGAATAAGAAATTTCCTTCAGACCGGATTTAGGATCAGAAACGGTAACTCTGAATTGTACTGTTCCCGTATAGAGTTTATTATTATTTTCGTCTGTTCTGGTACTATCTGGTAATGGTTCGATCGTGATAACAGGAGCAACATCATCAATTACAAAACCCTGAGGTGTTTTTTCATCGGAGATATTGCCAACCTTGTCATATGCCTGAGCATAGATTTGTCCCTTGAAACCAGCAGGAATCGTATAGCTTGCCTTGCCATCAGTAATTACTACTTCATGCAATTCAGCCTCCTGCTCCTCACCATCTACATAGGGTACAAGACGAAAGACAACTCTGTCAAGATCTGATGAAGGCACTTCATCAGTTACACTTACAACTGCATCAAAACCTTTTTTGAAATAAAAACCATACTCAAGCTCTTCAATAAACTCTGTGACTTCAGAAATATCATCAGAAGTTGCAGGAGCAAAAGTAAACTGAACTACAGAAGGATTTACAATATCTCTGTAATATATCGGCTTTGCATCAGGATATGTATTTCCATCACTGTCAACAGGATTTGAATTTACATTACCTGCATTGTCCACGACTTCTACTTCAATGATATAGCTGCCATTTTCATTCGCTGGAATCATTTCAGCAATTTTCTCAAGTGAGTAAGAGTACAAATATCCCTCTTGGCTATTCATTGCTGTATTTGCATTTGACGTTGCTTCTACTGTAGGCAATGCAGCCTGATTAATTTCCATTTCAGAGCTAACGATTTCGCCATTGATTTTCATTTCAACTGAACGAATACCAGAATTCACATCCTTGACTTGTAATACAATCAGTTTTTCTGTATCAGTCTCACTATTTTCATGCTGTCTATACCATACCTCCCCATCAGTACGAGTAACGCTGTCCGTTTCTGGAAGAATTACTGTCACCTCTGGAGGTACTGTTTCAAGCATCACAAAGTTTCCCTGTACTTCAACTGTTCCTTCTGTATTTTTGATATTTGGGCATTTCAGATTAGTTTTCCCCATTTTATCATAAACAGTAACTTCGATTTCACTTTGGAAAACTTGTGTATCAATGTCAAGATAAGCGTAGTATTTGCCTTCGCTCTCCTTGGTCATTTTTTGAGGTTCTTCAAGTCCGTCATGTTTAATGGTAACATAATCTACACCACTGTCATTCTCAACATCAGAAACATCTACAGAAAAGACTAATGAATCACTTGCAAAAACACCAAACGTAAGGACATTCAAGAGATTATCCACCGCATTATTTTTAGTATCTACAGTAAAACGATTGATATCTGGATTGCTTGTATCTACATGAAGTGCATATGAAGCTGAACCCTTGTTATTTGATTCAGTCCAGAATTCCGCATCCACCATGTAAGTGTGCGCATCGTTGCATTTTACCGTTTCGGTATTAATGAATATATCCACATAATACTTTCCATAGTGAGCATCCGCAGTATCTTCTATCAATTTAAATTTATCTGCCGTGATCTGTTGATAATCCTGGTTATTGATAGATACTTTTCCTCCATATAGAGGTGCACCATTTGAATCAGCATACAGGCGGAAAATAACGTCTTGATAGTTTCCAGAAGCATCCTTTTCTGTGATCCAATCATTCTCATCAATCTGTTTAACTGATGGCGACGCTACTGTAATGCTTCCTTCAGGTTGCTCATGGTCAACATAGAATTGATAACTACCCGACGCTGGTGCATTACCAGCATAATCTTGTGCAGATACTGAGAAGGTATAAAATCCTGTATCAAGTTTACTTGTATCGACAACATACTCATATCCATTTTCAATTTGCTTACAAGCTGTAATCTCAATAACAGAATTTTCACCAGTTTCACCAGCTGTTAGTCTATAGTTTTGGGTAATTACTGTCTCATCGACATCCAGACCACCTTCATCTGTAATTGTAAGAGTAAAGTTGCCGCCATCGTCACCATAATAATACACGCTGTTTACAGGCTTTTTATCTGCATAATTTGCCATGATACTTGGTGAATGATTGTCAAATACCCACTTATTCGAAACTACATCATCCCAATTGATAGTAGGAACTGTTGTCGTTTCAGTCGTTTCCGTTGTCTCATCTGTACTTGAAGTTGTATCATTTGATTCTGTTTCTTCGGGTGCGTAATCTTTCAATGCTTTTTGAAGAGAGAGCCTTAAAGGATTTTGTCCATCTGAAATTTCAATGTAAAAATCCTCAATAACAGGTTCAGAAAACTTTTCAGGATCCAATGAAAAACAATATTCACCTTCATCACCATTGATACGAGATATTTCTTTCGCATTATCAGCACCATCCATAATTGCTACATATTCAATCCCAAGTTTGTGGTCGCTATATGATGTGTCTAACGCTTTTATAACCAATTGGAGCTTTTGATTAGTATAATTTCCGAAAGTAAGAATCTTTAATACAGTAGCTAGCGGAGTTTCATCTGTAGTTTCAAGCTTAGCATAAGTAATTATAGGAGCCTTAGTGTCCGGTCCGTTTTGAGAAGAACAATATAAATCACTTTCTGTATGCACATTATTTGCATTATCAGTAATTCTAAAATATAGTGTATGTAAACCATTGTTGTAACTTACATCCTGCGATTCTCGGTAAAGTACAATATCGTTAAAGTTAACCGGTACGTTAGGCTGATTGGTAATATTCTTATATTCTTCCCAATTTTGATCATCCCATTTAAATTCAATCTTTTTGATGCCTGATTCCGTGTCTACAATCTGGCCCTTCGCTTCAAATTGCTGTTTAACGTCATCATATGTAATCAACATATTGTTAACAGCCGACTCTTTTTTATCAAGAATCAACTTATGGGAGAACCTGTCGTCATCTGGTGAAAGTTTAATTTCAAGTCCCACTTCGCTTTCTACACCATTTGACGCTAAACACTTAAGGGATGAAAGCGTGGTGCTCATTTGATTTTCTGGAATATCGAGTATAAATTCAGCAGTATACAACTGCATATCCCTTTCACCATCAATCTTTTCTCCTGTTGTCACTTCGATGCTTTCCAACTCATTTTGTTCATTGTAAAGTGTAAGTGTAACTGGCACACTTGACTTGGCTGAAACAGAAAGCTTTACACTTCCGTTCGCAACAATACCAAAATCGCAATACTCCAAAACACTTGCTGTATCCATACTAACAATTGCTTTTTTTTCTATTTCAGGAGCTTCGGGTGATGAAACGGGTACAGTAACTCCCTCTTCAATTGCCAAAGTATAATTTGAGTTAGTAACAGCATTCTCATCACTCAAAGTATAAGTATATGCACCTGTCGCATCTTTGTCAATATAAAGTTTAGCATTTACATCGACACTATCTCCTTCAAGCACTTTATCTTCTGTCCATGTATAAGAGATTTCTTTTGGAACAGTTTCCCCTTCAATAATTCCTTCTGTTGGTTTAACATAAAGAACAATAGGAGTAATATCTGCAGTAAGTATTATTTCATCCTGCTCGTCAGTGAGATTTAAGATGTATAGTTCTGCATCATCACCCTGCAGAGCCAAATCGGATACTACAACTTCCTTTTGCTGTCCAGCGTTGACATCACTGAATTCAGCTGCACCTGTCAGTTCTACATCATGTTCATCTGCTACACCATCTAAATGTACATTTGAAAAATCAACATTAACAAGTGGTGTACCATCATAGATCTTAGATTCAGCAACAAGACTCTCTGCAAAATCTTCGTCCAATGTTATTGATGTTTTTTCGCTTTCCTCCTCAACAGCATTAACCGAAAAGACGGAGAACGGAATCTGGTTGCCTGCAAGCATCAAGCTACAAACAAATGCTAATATTTTCTGTCCTTTCACTTTAAGCACTCCCTTCGTTTTAAAATTGCTGCACTCTGCAGCGAAACAATTGTGCAGAACAAGCTGCCAACTACTGCAATACTACTTCTGCTTTTCAATACAGCAAGTATTACGAAAATACTAAAAGCAAGCAGCGCAACAGCATAACAGATTCTAAACCGTTTTTGGGTGTTTTTAACTTTCAACTTTTTGCACTTGCTCTTTAGGTATATCTGCAAGCTTACTCCAACAAGCAATCCAACCCAAAACACAGCTGCAATTACATACGCATACCCTGGCATTCCATCAGTAAGATTCACAAATGGAATAAAGAGCAGGCAAAAAGATGAAAGCAGAAATGCTATTGCTGAAATAGCATTCATAATTTGCAATTTCCTAGTCATTTCGCTCACCACCTCTTCCTACATCCAACGCTTTATACTTTGTGTTTCTCCTGTGCTTGGTGTTATACAGGAAAAATGCCACGAGCCAGCAGGCTATTACAGAAAACACAAACATAAAGAAAGCAGCTAAAAAGATTGATGAAACCGGCAAATCTGTTTCATAGAGAATATCCCATCGAAAAATAAACTTAGATATCAAGTAAACTAAGACTGCCGCCAAAGCAACGATTCCACTGATTTTAATCCAAATAAGAAAGGATGTCTTGAAATCATAAGTGAATTTTATCAGTGTCTGCTTACGTTCTTCTTTCTGCTCTTGAAGTTTTCGCTCCTCAACACTCGTAAGTACCGGCATCTTAATTCCCCCCTATCTTTGACAATGGTGCCAGAACATTCTGCACTGTTTCACGATCAGTCCCGATTTCGGATGCAATTGTGTCGGTCTTTCTTCCAGACATAAGTTTTATTGCAAGTTTGGATACCGCTACATTATATTCGGAACTATCAGCATAATTTAATAAAGTTTCATATGCAGCACACAATTTTTCAGCATCACTGTCATCTGCATCATTAACCTGAGCAATTGCTTTTGCAAGTTCATAGCCATCGCTTTCGTAGTCCTCAGAAAGATTCAGTCTGTATACGCTTTTGGAAATCGCATCCATGTTATCGCTCTTTGCATGCTGCATAATAACATCAAGATAGCCGCCCCATACAGAAGAATCGTTTACATAGTCTTTCAAAAGACTTGTAAGTATTTCTGTTTCTTCGCTGTCAATCACTGAGTCATTCGGAGCACCACTATACATAAACTCAAGAATATCCTCATAATTCTTAAGTTTCGTTTTAGTTCCCCAGACCTCCATCATATCTTCAGCAACAGTTCTTAGCATTTCATTTTGATTGTCTGTGTAGTCCTCTTTCAGTGTGTTCCATCGACTTTGAGCCAACGGATCGGCAAATATGAACAATAGAAACCACAATACTAAAAAACAAGCAGAAAACGCAGCACAAAAACCAGAAATGCCAAGCATTTGTCTTACAAGCGGATCAGATTTTCTGTCAAGTGATGGTATTGTATCACGAGCGCGCTCGATGTCACTCTGCAATTGGTAGAAATTGTGATAGTACTCTTCAGGTGTGATTTCACTTTGCTGAAATCCAGACCATCTTGTTCTTGTACATTTTCTAAGAATGTCCTCTAGTGCTTCATGATATGCCATGTCAATTTCTCTGAAATCTCTGTCACAATAACTTTCAGTAACACCACTACGAACGACGTCTTCATATCGTCGCATGATAACTTTGTTAAAAAAACGAGGATCACTGGAATTTGGTGCCATTTCAAATGCATCCCTGCATATCTCATAGATTGACAAGCATTCAGAAAAAGTAGCTCCAAACCCGAAGATGTCACTTTCAATAGAAACACATCCATGCTTTAGAACCGGACGTTGTGTGATAAAAGGGAATAATCCCTTTACAGGTGCGGCATAGCATTCAGGTGCAGCATATCCAACTGTACCATATGCATAAAAATTTTCTTTGCCCACATCCTGCCACTGACTATCACTATAATCAGCAGTGAATGTTTCCTCAACCGGATTGCTGTAATGTTGATATGTCCATCCGTTCAAAAATTCCTGTGAACGACCAAAGTCAATCAGTACAAGTTCTTTTCCATGTTTCGTAACCATGATATTCTCAGGCTTGATGTCACAATGCAGGATAATTGGCTTGTTTGACTTGCTTTTACCGTTACTAGCATTAACATTGGAGACAAACTTCATGATTTCACAAAGGTTTATCATGAATTGTACAATCTGATTCTGAAATTTCACGATTTCTCGATATGAATATTCGGTTGTATTTCTTTCCCATTTCTTTGTAGAGGTGTTGTAGTTAAACCACTGGTTGATGCAGTAATCCTGCAATGACTCACCATCGATATACTCCTCTACAACGCAAAAGAAACTGTTGGTATTTATTTCGCCGCTACCGTAAGGCAATGAGAAATCACCCAAATCCTCAATTACATCAAGAACACGAACTACCGATCGGCAGGTCTGCATTGATTCAAGGATCTTGTATTCACGATTCATAAAATCATAAAGTCTGGTTTTCGGCTTAAACTTCAACGCACAGGAATATCTTAAGTCACCGCCATATTTTACGCCTTTAAAAACAATGCTCTCCGTACCTTCTGCAATGAATCCATCGTGATTTATGCCGTATTCGGTATCTATTCTGTAGTTAAACTCTGTGCCACGGATAATGCTGTTCATTCACTTTTCTCCTCGTCATATTCCTTAAAAATAAGGTTATAAATAGTTTCAGGAGATTCTACAGGAACCTTTTGGAGTTCAATAGGTTTTGATTCTCCATAGGCGCCTTGCATAGTATTGCCTACAGAACCGAAAACCCCAGTACTTCTTTCCTCGTTCATTGCGCTGCCCCCTCTTCAGCTTCACCAGCTGTTCGGTTATATTCACCGAGGTCCTTATCTATAGCTTTATACTGATCCACGAGGTCACGTACCACCGTATCATTAATAGTATTCAAAATTTCTTCTATACCACCAATTTTCTCCAGAATGTGGTCTGCTACCTCTTTATAGGCACTCTTGCCACTGCCTTGCCAGTTACTCATAAGTGTGCTATTGATTCTTTCGAATTCAGTTCTGATAGCGGCAAATTCTTTAATTGCCTCCGCACTACCTGTAAGAAAACTCTCAAGCTTTCCTATATCAGCTTTGATAAAATCAGCCATACTTTATTCCTCCTCGTATCTGATAAACTTTAGTTTCTTAAGTTCATCTCTTTCAATGGAATAGAAATACCCGTCGCCTTCCTCACACGGTGCATATTCTTCCTTCAGAGATTTAACGTCCATACTACCAAAAAGCGATTTTTGACCTCTTTCACCAACAAATTCCGCAATGCTATCCAAAAGGTAAGCTGCACTGATTGATGAATGAAAGTTTTCTCTCGTTTCACTATCGCTGATCGCCTTAACATCAGTAAAAATGAAGATCCAATTCATCTCATCGGCACGTGCCACAAGGGATGGCAGAATAATTTCCATAAAAATCTTTGATGCGATTGAATTTACATATAAGAATTTGCTTTGTAAGACAAAAATCGTATACTTCGAATCAATAAGACCTGCTCTTGAAGGAATATTTACACCAGCTCCAAAAAGTTCACCCAAAACAAGATTACTCATTCGTCGAACCTGTGATAAATCCATATAGTTTTCATGGATTTCCTTAACAAGTAGTTGCATTGGTGACAACTTCATATTTTCTGTCCAGGATCCCTTTGAGTTTTTGAAATCAATAGTCATTTCCTCATTGAACTGAATGTATCTCGACCTGCTTTGAACTTTTTGGTATATTTTTTTCAATTGCTCACGACCATCGTCCAGAAATACAAAGCGATACTGCGGCGAAGCAATAAAATTCTCAAGCAGAAGATTGAGCGTGTTAGTTTTTCCAAAGCCCTTTTTTCCATAGATTGCAACAGCCTTCGACGAATTAAAATCAATTGTAACAGGCTTGCATTCAGTATAATCAAGACCAACGCTAACGCTATGCTCATCTGATCTTTCATTTAATTCTGCTACAAAAGAATCGTAGAGCAATTTCGTCAACACCTCAGGAAAGCGTTTGTATTTTTTTACTGTTCTGTTTTGGAAATAAACCTTCAGATTGTTATGAAATTCAGGTGCAGAAATATCATCAGCAATATTTAATTGAAGTTCATATGCAACTTGAAGAGGAAATGTTCCTGTAATACCTTCTGGGATAACTGTAACATTAGCAAAACCATGTCCTGGGTTGTTGCCAACAGGGATTACCTTATGGTTGAAAATTTCCATATAACTATCGACCGGCATTTCTAATGCAATTTTCTGCTTAAAATTTCCCATTAACGAACCCAAACCTTTTGTCGAGCTTGCAGTCATCACTATTGTAATTCCCTTTGACAATCCATCACGACAAAGTTTTGCCAGCTTTTCCTGATAAGCACTATATCTTGGTTCATCCAGAAATGCATTCACATTATCAATAAATAATGTCGTATGTACAGGTTGATTATCTGTAGCTGCACGATAGTTCTTGCCCTTCAGTTGTTTGATATTGTCTTTGAGCTGATCCTCCATCAACTTAAAGACGCGCTTTACATACTCCTCATTTGCATTATCAAAATATGCTGCAACGAGAGGAAGGCTTTCAAAATTTGCTAATGCTCCGCCAAAATCAAGAATAAAGATCTGTTCTTCGTTCTCACGGTACTGCTTATGCAGTATAGTTATCAATAGCCTGATAAGATTGGTTTTGCCACTCATCGGGGAGCCAAACAACAAAACATTTGAATCCAACAGATCCACAGTAAATTCAGGCTGTTCCTGAATAACAGGTATATCCTGCTGACCCAAAACACAAAGAATTTTATCTACTGCCATTCTTATCACCTCCACTGTGTCTTATCGTGCATTTTACTCTTAAGCGGTCTCTTGAAAATCATACGAGGTTCACGGTAGTAGCATGAATCCTTATTCTGATTTTTAAATCGTTCGATCAGCTTAACAATGTAAAAAAGCTGTGTATCGTGCGATTTAACGCTTTTTGATGACTTTCTAATTCTGTCATTGTGCTTAGAAGAAACATAGTATCCTTGATTATGGCTACCGCAGGGGAGGACTTGAGTTGCTCTTACGACCGGTTCAATATTTTCATCTTTATTTGCCCCTGTGTAAGCAGACTGAAAATACATGAACTTACTTCCGGTACCAACAAGCAAATACGCACGCCCATTTCCAGGCATTGTAGGGGAAGCAGCATCTGTTCTACCATCAAGCATTTCCTTTGAAGCTGATCTTGTAGCGACCTTAAGACAAATTCTTGATTTGGAGTTGATACGAATGTCCTCTGTAATTGCTCCCTCGATATTTTGAGAAACTAGAATAATATGGAAGCCGAGCGTTCTTCCGACTCTGGCAATTGTTGTGATTTCAGCAATAAAGTCAACATCGTCACTTTCACTGCTAAATCGCTTTAATTCAGTAAACTCGTCTACTACAAGAACAAGGTGAGATAAAGTTTGAGGCAACTTGTTTTCTGCCTTTAGCTTTCGCAATTGTTCCAATTGTGCAGGATTCAATGATTGTTCAAGATCCGGGTTATTATCACCCTTTAAAATTTTAGTGATGGTTCGCTCAGCACGAATGTACGCATCAACATTATCCACGCCAAACTCCTTAAGGAGAATTTTTCTTCGCTTAATTTCAGCGTTAAGAACTTCAAGAAAGCGCTTCAGCATGTAAATTGCAGAAATTCCTTCGCTCTCACCGGCTGTATCGTCAACAACGCCTACACAATGCGGTAATGACTGAAGTCTATCTGAAAACCCGCCGCCCTTCATATCAACTAGCATAAGATTCAAGTAGGTTGGAGAATACTTCATGCAAAGACCAATTAAATAGGTTATGATAGTTTCAGATTTACCTGAACCAGTTGTACCAGCAACAAGCATATGCGGACCATCTGCTTTTTCATAAAGGTCAAGCGTTACAACACCATGTTCGTTTTCGCCCATAGGAACACAAAGATCTTTGGTTACATCACTTTCATTCCACATCTCCCAAATCTTGCTAATGATTTCGTCTCTTTCCACCATTTCTGATGTGTATCCATACAATTTAAAGAGAGTAACCATAGAAGGAACATTTCCGTTTTCTGCAATTCTTCGATAATAAATTGCACTTAACTGACGGAAGGCTGTTTCATAGGCTGATGCTATTCTTTGACCGCCTTGTTGTGCAGCATCATAGAAAATAAAGCTGTTTTTGAACATTTTATAATCAATAAGGTCTTCAATATCATCTGTAGTTTCAGAGCCACTGCTTCCACCTCTGCTGAGATTATTAAGTGTTTCTCTTGAAAGCACATTATATCTGCTGCTGACCTTTGCATGTTCACCCGTCGAACCGGTAACCTCAATAATATTACCGCAATAACGAGGTAATTGAGCAAGATGACGACAAGCAAAAATGAATGTTAACCCATTTGTGTTTACATAATCTTCACCCTCTACTGGTGGTTTGGGAAGATACTTTGAAAAGCCTGTTTCCTTTATATCATAATCATCGAATATGATACAAACAATTTGAGTATGCTGCTCTTCCACATTCTTCTCTTCCTCTTCATCTTCCTTTTCTACAGTACGTTCACCCATGATAGCCTGAAGCTTACCAAATACAATTCCTGCACTGTCCTTATCAAAAACAAATTGAGACGCATCTTCAAAAAGTTCGTTTGTATGCGGCAGGTTTTTATAGTTTCGGATAATTTCCATCTGTTTACGTTTGTCACTTTCCTTATTGAAGAAAAATACAAACTGCAGATCTTCTGGCGTATGATAATATGCCAACTCAAAGACAATATGTTCAATAAAATTCCTTGAGTAGTTCGTAACGGGTTCAATAATACCAAGTGCACCACAATTCTTCAAATCAATCGTAAGAGGAGGAAGCTGTCCATTATTATCAGCCTGTAGATAACGGAAACTCTTATTTGCAAGATGATCAGGCAACTCAGAAAGCAAGCCATCTGGTTTTACAGGTAAAACCCCTTTAGGCTTTTTTCCAAGCTTTTCAGGTGGAATAATTATCTCGATGCGACGTTCACTGTTATCCTTATGAATTTTGAATCCAATTTCAGATACTATCTCATCTTTTTTCTCGTTTTTGATTTCAAACATCGGAACTACTTGTTCGGATGTACCCAGGGAAATTTTAAAAAAGTCAAGATCGTTCTGTGAGCGAGCGAAAATAGCTCTGTCAAGCAATGCAGCTCTTGCAAACAACTCGCCAATAGCCGGATAAGTAGTACAAAGGTAATTTATATCACTCTTCTGCCATTCAAGAATACGATTATATATTCTTGTGAGATAATTTTCGTAGTTTATTTTCCATTCTTCTACTGACTTATCGTTATCTTTTCCTTGTTTCACATAGTTATAGCTTTGTGTAACCATAGTCGATATAGATGTGGTCATCACCATCGCAATCATCGAAAAGCCAGCCGCATTATCATTAAACAAAGCCATTAGCGCACGGCTTCCGCATAACGCCGCCATTGATATAACCGTTGGAATTAGGACATCAAGATAGCTTCGCTTCTGTCCTACTGGTAATTCACCCGCCGGAAGAATATCAATTACCGATGGCTCAGCAACAGCAATTCTGCGTGTACTGATATTATATTCCATCTTATCCTTGTCGCAGATTGCTGGCATGTCGTAACGTGGAAAAAGTGCCGTTAGCACTATCTTATCTGATTTTGGAATCACAACACAACTTGTAGTTACAATTCCTAGCTTATATAGTTCCGTTTTAAGGGTTTCACCGTTTACTTTAATAACATTGAGTTCCTTTTTAGCACGGAAATGTACAAGAATTTCAGAATGCTCTTTTATATATTTCTTGAAAATTACAAAATGTGCTTTATCGTTCTGTTTTAAGCCGTAGTATATAACTTCAAGCAGTGCTTTCAATGTAATGTCTTTATTCAATAAAAGTGAAAGTTCTTCACCATCATTTTCGAATTTAATTGTAAGGAGAAGTTCATTATTCTTCATTGAGTTACGCCCTCCTAATGGATAATCCTTCGCTTTCAGCAGTTGTAAGTATATCTGTCATGTCTATTTTAGAAATTTGAGGTAGATCTACGTCTAAATGCTCTACTTCAAACTGCTTGTCATCTATCTTAACTGTATCCGGAAGCTTAATAGCGACCGCAGTTCCTGCAAATCGTCTTTGAAGTGCTGCTTTATAAATCTTTTCATCAACGGCTACAGCATCCGGTACATCAATTCCAACTGTAATACCTTCAAACTTTTTCTTAAGAGCTTCTTTATCGTCTGCTGTCTGCTCAGCAATAACAACAGCATCTGGAATATCGATCCCTACTGCAATACCTTCAAACTTTTTCTTGATATCTAACTCATCATTCGCTATTTGTTCAGTAATAGCAACAGCATCCGGTACATCAATTCCAACTGTAATACCTTCAAACTTTTTCTTAAGAGCTTCTTTATCATCTGCTGTCTGCTCAGCAATAACAACAGCATCAGGAATATCAATCTTTACTGCAACAGCTTCATGTTTTCTCTTGATATCTGACTTATCTACTGCGGTCTGCTCAATAATAACAACTGCATCCGGCACACCAATTCCAACTGTAATACCTTCAAACCTTTTCTTGACAGTTCCTCTGTCATCTGCTGTATTTTCAGGAATAAAAACAGCATCAGGAATATCAATCTTTACTGCAGCATTTCCGAGTTTTCTCTTGATATCCGACTTATCTACTGCGGTCTGCTCAGTAATAACGACTGCATCCGGCACATCAAGTCCAACTGTAATACCTACAAATCGTTTATGTATAGCAATTCGCTCTTCAGATGTCTGCTCCGGTACAGTTACTGCTTTCGGCACATCTACACCAACAGCAATGCCAGCGAATTTCTTTTCTTTGTCAATCTTCATCTTATAAGATCCATGTGATGCTACAATTGAATCTGGAAGTGGGATAGATGTTGTAATATTTGAAAATCTGTTATTGAACTTTGCTTTCTCCTCATCAGATTGTTCGTACACAACAGGAGAATCAATAATAACATTGGGTGATAAATATTTCTTCGTCGGAATTACAACCTGTTCTCGGACAGCCTTTATTTTTTCTGCTTTTGCTGACTCTAACCAAGAAATAAGCATATGCCGCTGGTGAGTTAATACGTGTGCATCATATTTAATCTCATAAAATTCTTCCATTTGTAATTCCTCCTTAAAAAGAAACGGCACAGCAATTTGCACAGAGGAAAGTTCCTACGGCAAGCTGTGCCATTTCGTATATTTGCATAAGATAGTCAGTTGTTTATCCCTGTCCGCCTCCGGAAATCGCCTCAGCAAGCTTTTTATCGCTGTCATCGATGGTTGTTCTATTCCCCTCAAGAAGCTGCTTCAAACCATCCAAAAGACTGGGAATCTGCTTTTCCACAAAATAGGCAAGGGTACCTTCTGTTTCCGAACCGGAAGAACCAATCTTTTTCTCCATAAGTACATCCTTGGTTTCTCCCTCAAATGTACTAAGTGCAGATGTAAGATCTGCAATAAATGCAGAAGCCTTTGTCTCAAAATCAGTCTTAGCATCCCCAATAGCATCTCTTGCTGCTTCCATTTTCTGATTATCAATCAACATTGCCATTATAACTTACTCCTTTCTATGTTACTGTCCTTCAGTCGACTGACCTACTGTACGATTGTTTTCACCGAGAGAAGGATCAAGGCCTTCGCCACCAATCAATGTCTTTTCAATACTGTCGAAAAGTCCTTCGCCTTCCTTATCAAACATACCAAGATACTGATCGAATGTTCCACCATTGGCGAAGAATGTCTTGATGTTATCATCAAAGAATGTCTTAAAACCATCCGCAGCTTCTCCCTGGAAACCAGAACTTAAAAGGTCAGTTACAGTACCCTCCAAATCCTCATAGAATGTCTGAACCTGTGTGCGGAAATCCTGACACACTGTTTTTGCTTTCTGCATTTCATCGCTGATGATTACTTTGCTTGTTGAACCCATTGCCATTGTGTTTTCCTCCTTAATTTATAGACTTAGTTCTTAAAATACGATCAAGCTCTTCATACTCATCAAACAGCTTGTCATAATATGTACCTCTCGGCTCGCCACCCTGTCTTGTATCCTGACCAATGATGACATTTAAGGTGTCCGATACATGTTCTAACACCTTCTCCATGTCCTCAAGTGGTTTTAGGAGTACATCTTTTCCAGTCCATTCGACTGCATGTCCGGCAGGTGTGTCTAAAGCTGAGGTAAGATCCTTGTACATCTGTGCAAGCTTATCTTTGAGATTTTTGTTGCGAGTTCTTAATGCAAGCATATCACTCGCCGCAGTCTTCAAAGCCTGATCATCAATGTGAATCGACATTTTCACCACCTCCCCGTGCTTTCGCCTTACGAATTTCCTCCATCAGTGGTGCTTTAGCATCTGTTGGCAAGCATGCACACAACTGCTCTGCATTATCAAAATCACCGATGTCAATATAAGAGCGAATACGGTAACTTGCAGAAATAAAGTCCGTAGGATCTTCCAGCATACGTTTTGTCCAGAAGTTAATGCGCTCACGGTATTTTTTCTGCCAGTTTTCCTTATTAGTGTATTTACCAACCTTCAGTTCGTAGTAAATACCACTATACTGATTTTCAACAATAGAAGAAGCCTGCATCTCTCTTGCCTTTTGAAGCATAGAATCATAATCTTCAAGCAGTTCATAAGCTGCAATGTACAAGGCATTGCGCATATCATACTGCAAAGGCTCCATCTTAAATTCACCAGTAAGAATATGTTTTTCTTCTTCATTCTTCTTTTTCGGAATGATATCAACAGGTGAGAGGTATTTATGAATTTCTTCTGAGATTTCTTCAGGATCATCACTGGAACTTTCCATTAAAGCTTCGTTTATTTCCTCTCTGATGTCGTCGAACTCACCATTATCCCATTTCTCCTGCATAATTGCTTCTTCCTCTTCGGGTGTAAGTTCTGTAACTTTTCCTGAAAGGAGAGAATTTGAGGATTCACTATCGTCAAGAATGGAAAAGCTGTTATTGTAAGATAAAATAGAATTAGCTGCAGCATCAAGAATATCAACAGCCATCTGTGGATTTTCTAATGAAAGATACAACTGTGCTGCTCGGAGATACAAATCAAAGACTTGATCAGCATCTGGCTTTCCTTTAGTTAAACCGGTATCAATTGCAACCAAGGTTTGCTGCCATTTCGTCTTAATGTTTTCTTCAGTGTCATCAGCAGGATCATGGAGAAGGGTGTAGGCTACTCTATCATTATAGTACGCCATCGTTAGTTCAGCATATTCTTCTGCACGTTCCAATTCTGATAATGCCTCATCATAAATCTCAAGTTCCATGAAAATGTTAAATGCCAAGCTATATGGTTCATATCTGTTTGGCTGAAGAAGCTTCATCTGATTTAAAGTGAAAATTGTCTCATGGAAATCTCTGAGACTTGCATGGCAGGCGGCTTTCTGCTGAAGGATCTCGTAATCAAGACCTACAAAACCTTCTGCCTGTTCAAGATTAACAAGAGCATTTTTGAAATCGCCCTGGTCTGTGTTGATCATAGACATCATTTTGTAAATTTGACCTTTAAGTGCATCATCACAGTTGGATTCCACTGCTTTTGTCAGACTTTTTAAAGCATCTGCTGTGTTTCCTGACAAGATTTGAGCGTAGCCAAGAAGGAAATATATATTTCCGTTGTTAGGTTCAAGCTTAACTGCGCTCTTGAAATACTTTATAGCATCCTCTGTTTGATCAAGTGACATGCTTGCTTTACCTGCACATATGTAACCATCAATACGATTGGGTGCAGTCGCAATTGCGTCTTGTGAAAATCTTAAAGATTCATAAAACACATTACTTGCAAAAGAAAGATTTGCATTTGAGATTAATTCTTCATATTTCATTATCTTCACCGCCATGTGTAAATTAGTTTTGATTATAGATCTTAAATAAATTCAAACTTCGTACCCATCGATTTTGAGTATTTTTCCATTCAATATGTATACTTGCATTGCTACGGATTCCATCATATCAGATGTATATTCATTTCCGCTTCTAAAGAAGAAATCAAATTGACCAACCATTTCTTCTTTATCAGTATGAGAATAACGTGCACCAAGCAGTCCATATCGATAGGTGATGGCATATATCTCCAATCCCTCAAAAATCAAATTATCATCTCTATCAGTATATGCGTCTGCTTTAAGCCAAGGAATGAATATCTCTTTAATGATCGTTTCTATTCCTTCATTTTGAAGAAGAGAATAATCTTCAGAAAGCTGTTTCTTACTTTCCTCTATATCATATTCGATTTCGATTGCTACATTCTTGTACTTGATTTGTGATGAAAAAACGTCTGGAATTGACGGTTTAATCGGTTTACTCTTTTTTAATTTGCCAAAAAGACTCATAAAACACCTCCTTAGGTAATTACTGTATATTTGGATTATAACGATGGTCCGTTATCCTTTACGCTTTCTATCCAATTATCGAAATCTTGTTCTGGGAAGAATTTACTTGCGATATCCCCATCATATTTTAATGAAAAATTGAATTTTTGAGTGTTGCATTGATACATCATCTTATATAGTATTGGCTTTTCACGTTTAAATCCCTCAAAAAGCAACGGAAACTTGGCAGTTTCTTCATTTATCAATTGCATAAAACGCTTTACACAATCTCTAGGGTACTCCAAATCATCGATATCCCAAATTTCTTTTCCAAATCTGAAAAAAGAATTGAAAAAATATTGTTCTTTCTTCATGTACAAATACACGAAAATATAATCTGCCTTATTTTGAGAAAACTCCAAACAAAGCGAAAGAAGTGTTTTGTTGATTTTCATGAATTCTTGTTCAAACATATTATCACCTTACTTTGTTAATCCAATATTTTGAAATATTGTTTTAAACGCATCTCCGTTCATATTGTATGTAACCTTATAAGAAGATGGTCTGCTCGAACCCCAACTATAATTTATCTTCACTTTGACATCGGTAACACTACCATTATTTTTCAATGTATTTGCCCATTGATCCTCCATTGAACGGTATGTAAATTGGCCTCTTCGCAATTGATTAACGTCACTTGATTGAGAGGTTAGGTTGTCGAGTTTGCGTGAACCATTAAACCTATCGCCAAATATATGACCTGCGTCATCACCAGGTAGTTTTCCAGGGGTGTTTCTATCATTAACATATCTTCCACGACCGTCTGTTTTTAAATATAATTTATCAGCATATCCTTCTTTGATTAAACCAGCACCATTTTCACCTTTACGTCCTGTTACATAATGATATGTCGTGCCATCTTCACCACTAGAATATTTTACATGTCCTCTAGGAACCATGTCTCCATTTTCATTCATGTACATATGACTACCATCAGTAATTTCTGCTTTACTATAAGCAGCACCACTAAATACGGCTAAGCCCGTAATACCTTTTTGAAATCCATTATAAAAATTGTTATTATGTAGCGATTTATTAAAAGCTAGAAGTTTGCTATCAGGATTGATAAGTCCAGCGATTTGTGAAACTAAATCAAATCCCGCCATTCCAAGTGAAATTGTACCAGAAATTTTAGCTGTATACTGAATAGCACGAAATGCTTTGTAGGAAGTTCCAAATGCCGAGCCGAAAGCGCCACCCGCAAAGCCAATTCCACCCATCATAAAGCCAGCTGCAAATCCATCACCAAAAGCTTTTTTTGCAAGCAATCTCGCTTCCTGAGGTGATGCACCCGATAATCTTGCTATACCGTAGGTTATACCTGCATTGACACTTCCGCCAATAGCTCCGGCAATCAATGCAGTGGCTATACCCTTAGCTAATGCTGCGCCAAATGCTGCCCAAAATGCAGTTCCAGTTCCAGCTGTAAATACGGTAATCAAAGCTCCAACTACAATAAAAGCTATTCCAACAAGAATTTCTTTCCAATGCTCCTTAACCCATTCAACAACATCTAACGCAAAATTTTTGATTGCGTTGCCGATACTGCAAAGACCATCCCAACCTTTTTTTATTGCATCCTTTACTTTTTCGCGCCTATTCTTCTCACATTCCGGCTTCAAATAGTAATATCGATCATAGAAAGCATCCTTACGCTCTCTAATCTTACTGGAGGCTTTCATATCAACCGAACCAGTATCAGCAATAAGTGTGTTCAGCTTTTCATAAGCTAAAGAAAGGGAACTTTTCTTAGCGAACTCTCGCTCTTCAGCTTTTTGTGTCTGTTCCTGAGAGGTTTCAACCTTGGCAGCAACCGAAGCAAGATCAATTTTTGATTTTAATGTTCCGAGTGCTTTACTAAGACCGCTAGAAGAACTTCTTGCACTGGTGAATGCTACTCCAATTCCTTCAAAAGCACCCATTCCCATGGTACACCCGAATGTACCACCTGTCAATGTGATTGTTGCCATTCTCGCTCACCTCGCTAATGTTCAAGTTCGATTATCAATATTTTTCACTTCAATTATTTCAGAAGGTAAATTAACTTTAATAAAATCTAAAAAAACAGGAAAGTTTTTCATGTTGCTATCAACAGAAAATTTGCATTTTTTTGTCTTGATAGAAACTTTTTCACTATGCATAAAATTTGTATCAACAATTTTATATTTGATCTTTATATAGTCATCTATTGAGATCTCTTTTTTGAACCAATACTTCTTTACAATGATTGTGCGTTCATTCATTACCACTTTGAACGTCCTCAACCAAACAGCTCCCCATGTGAATGGAAAAACTAACGTGAGAAGTACCGTTACAATTAAAATAACATTAATTTCTTGATTTATTATCATCCATGCAGCTACAACGCAAAACACTGCAACAATAAACTTAATCAAAAGGCGAACAAGAAACAAATCATGCATAACAATTGTTTCTTTTGATTTACTTGACATATCAACTCACTACTTTCACCATATATATCCGATTTCAATAAGAAACTTGAAGTTTAGGCATTGTAAAGACGTTCTTCACGAAATTAGAAAAATCAAAGTCTATCGCACTGTTAAACACAGTTTCAAACGAATTACCAAACATACCAGAAACAATGCCGTTACGGAATGTTTTGTATGTAAGTCCGCTAATCGCTTGATTTCCATTAGAAATTCTAGTCAGCATACCTTTGAAAGACGCTTCATAACTTCCTCGTCCTGCTAAACGTCTAAAGAATGTAATTTGCGGGAAACTACGTGATAAGCTCTTACCAACCTTATCCCCGACCTTTGTAAACAAAGCAGACATTCCAACGCTAAAAGCTGTATTCCCTAAAATCTCCAATGACGAACGTTTTTCACCGCCAGTTGCATTGCTTAAATGTCCACTAAAGAATGTTGAGAATCCAGAAGCGAACATATTAGCAGCCATCGGGTGGCCAGTTAACATTAGAATACCTCCAAGTGCTCCACCAAGCGTGGATCCTAAGTATTCCTGCCAGCTACTACCTTGCCATTCCAACTTACCAGTTTTAAAGAAATGCATTCCCGTCGCTATTACATCTCCTAGTGCCTGACTTAAAAAACCAACAGCGGCACCTACCATCGCTGCAATTAGTACTGCACCAGCACCAAAAGTACATACAGCAAAAACTACAACAGCTATCGCAACAAGTGCAGCTGCTAAAAGCTCCCAATTTTCTTTACACCACTCGCCAACACTCACTACAAAATTTTTTATAGCCTCGCCGACACCGCCCCAAAAATCCTTGACATTTTGCCATCGTTCCGCACGTTTATCTTTTCTTTTTTCTTTTTTTGTTTTCTCACACTCTGGCTTTAAATAATAATACCTATCATAAAAGGTTTCTTTGCGTTCTCTGATTTTGCTTGAAGCCTTTATATCAACAGAACCGACATCAGTAATCAATGCACTAAGTTTATCATAAGCCAATGATAACGAACTTTTCTTATTTTTTTCACGTTCATGTGCAGCTTTAGTCTGCTCTTGGGATTCAGAAACATTAACACCAATCGACGCTAAACCAATTTTAGCTTTCAAACTTCCAAGTGCCTCTGTGAGATTATTTGCAGATTGTTTCAAGCTAGAAAAGGCTACTCCAATTCCTTCAAAAGCTCCCATGCCTATTGTACAACCAAATGTTGTTTGTTTCAGTGTAATCGTAGCCATTTTAACGCCTCCTAGCGTTTTTCAAATCATTCACCATTCTGCCATTTTAACTCATATTCTTTCATTTCTGTGTAATATGCATTTACCTGTCGTTGAGCCGAAGACTCACTGCCAACGTTATTAAGTTGTGTTGTTACGCTTGTCAATTCATTACTACAATTCGTTACAGCTGTTTGAGCAGTAGCTTCCTGCCCTTCAAGTTCTTTTATTCTAGCTTGAAGCTCTGTGATAACCGCATCCAGATTTGAATTAGTACTTGAAATATCTGTTGAATATATTGAAGATAAATCAGCCACACCTGTGTCCGATGAAATGATTTTTTTATACTCATCACTTGTGGTTTGAAGATCTTTCTTCATAGTTGGAAACTCATTTTCAAGAATATGCTTGCATTTATCAAATGCTTCTTGCACCAACAACTTTTTCTGCTGAATTGCGACTAATGCAGACTGTTTTTCGCCAAGCTCACGAGTAAGCGTTGTTTTCTTTCCTTGTAATTCACTTGCATTTCTTCGAATTGCATCCCTGTTCTCAATTGCACGATTATAATTATTTCTCGCAATGTAGTACAATTCTTCATAGTTCGGCATAAGCTCAACTCCTTTACTATTCTCTATTAATTTGCACATACTACTATGTAGTCATTGCATTGGATAACGTTCAATTTAAGGTTTGACAATCATGAGATGCACAACCTAAAATATAATTAGAGTATCATAATGATATTTCGCAAAAGGATGAATTGTGCGACGCCCCACACCAATCTATTCAGTTTTCAAGTTACCATCCCCCTTAAAACGCTAGGTTCAACCGCTTCATATACTCCCTCTTCTGCTCGAAAGAGGAGTGAACATACCGATTCAGCGTGATTTCTACGCTGCTATGCCCAAGAAGCTCGCTTAACGTCTTTACATCAAAACCCAGTTTTACGCAGTTTGATGCAAACATATGACGCAGGGCATGAAAGTGAACTGACGGCAATTTTGCGTTTTTCAGAATCGTGCGGAAACGATACTGCATCGCTCTGGGTTCGATCGGCTTTTCCGTTCCTGTCAGCAGAAATTCCTCATCCTTACCCCTGAATTTAAGCAAAAAGCTCATCATACAATCCGGAATCGGTATTTTTCTTTGCGACGATTCACTCTTAGGATTTGTGATGATGAGCTTTGTTCTTGAAAATTCTGTCGGACACTGGATACGCTGCATCGTTTTCCTGACGGTCAAAATGCGTTTTTCGAGGTCGATATCCTTCCACTGCAGGGCACACAGCTCCCCGATGCGGATTCCTGTGGACATGGACAGTGCTGTACCCAGCGTGCTGCGATTCTGATGACTGGCAACGTAATTTTGCAATTTCACCTGTTCTGACTCGTCAAGAAGCTGAATTTCGGGCGATTTCTTCTTCGGCAACGACACACCGTCCAGTGGATTGAAAATGTGATAGGTTCTCACAGCGTATTTGAAGATCGTTTTCATCAGTATCACAATATCTGCAACATACCGCACAGATAATCCTGCTTTCTGCTTCTGCGAAATGAACGCATAGATGTCATCTGGTGCGATGGAACTAATCAGTTTATTACCGAATATAGGCAGAATATGCTTTTCAGCCTTCATAGCATAGTTGGCAGAAGTGGATTCCTTGACAAGATGCTGCACACTGCGGAACCATTCATTGAAAAGTGCATCCACAGTCTTATGACATTTTCCAGTCGGCTGCTCATTACGGCGAATTTCAGCCATTTTCTCAACAACATCCTCTCTTGTTCTGGCGAGAATGTATTGATACTTCCGCTTCCCATCCTTGCGTTTACCCCTTGAAATACGACCTTCCCAGCGACCGTCCTTGCGGTGATAGACATTGACTCTTTCCATAGTTTCCTCCTTGTATAATTTCTTTTGAATTCAACCCAAAATTTACAAAAAACGCTACTCCAAGTATTGACATTTTCGACAGAATGTGATATAATTGTTAATATAGAATTTGTGTGTTTGATAATGTGACCCTTCTCAGAATTCATCCTTTTGCGAAACTTTCACGCCACCAACTTGAATTGGTGGCGTTTTCATTTGCAAATTCAATAAAATTGCCACTAATTAGCTATTCATAAGTTGTGAAAAAACTTCAAAAGTAGTATTGTAAATCCTTACACCTATATTATACACCTAAAAGTCTATAATTTCAAGCCCAAGCGGATATTATTTTATTCACCGCAATGGTGTATAATAATTACAGGTGGAAAGGAGCGTTGCTATGGACATCGGTAAAAAAATCAAGGATATTCGAACTTCAAAAGGGCTTTCAATGTACCGCATCACCCAGATTACCGGCATTTCCGGGCATCATATAAAGGGAATTGAAGATGGCACCAGACAGCCTACAATCGAAACGCTTCAAAAGCTATTGATTCCTCTTGGAATTACTCTTGCAGAACTGTTTAGCACTGATTCTTCCTCAACATATTTGAGTGACAAGGAACGCACCTTAATAGAGAATTTTCGTTCCCTTAACATGGAAAAAGCAGATGCTTTACTATATTTCAGCGAAGTACTGAAAAAATAACAACCTGATCGTTGTACATTAACGTAAAATGACCGTCAAAAATCCCACCAAGAAGAATGCTGCAATTCTCCTCGGTGGGATTCCTCATTTTATTATATTTCTTCAGTATTTCTCTTCGACAACAAAACAGATTTCTTCGAATTGAGATCTACAACGCATTGACCGATCCTTTCGAGCCAATCTTCATCAATAATCCAAAAATCTTCTTTTTTCATCTGCGCCATAAGAATCTCATGCATTTTCCAAAGTGTATCCTGAAAAATCTCAACTGCATCTGAAATACAGGTTGGTTCAACCTCTCCTGGTTCTGTTTTTCTAAGGCCATTATCATATATCAGAAGATCACCTTTTTCAGCGGCTACAATATATCTTTTGGTCAGATCATCCATCAGTATCGTTGAGAAAAACATTGCAAGCGAGGCCTCATCAACTGTATAACCATAATAAAAGAAAGCCATTTCCAGATAATTCAGCAGACGTTCGGTAATTGGTCCCCACACGTCAGGATCCCATACGATCTGCTCTGGATGATAACATGCTGCATTGTTTATACTGCAATTCAGCTCATCAACTCGATAAGCTATGGATTGTGCAATAAACTCAGCCCAAAACCAGTACCCTTCCTGCTTAACGCTCTCCGGTTTCAATTCCTGATCAAAGAAACGATGCATATTTGTCTTTTCATTTTTGATTGCATAGTAATGTCCCATTTCATGCCAATAAAACAAGCAAAAATAATGAAATGCTAGATTATTCGTCTCCAATTCCTGCAGCCTTGTCTGTGATATTAAAATAGCATCACCAAGTTCACCATGAATCATCTCCATAATAGAGCTGTATTCTTCCGATGTGTTTTCCTGATGAGATTTCAGACGTTTTACTAATTCTGCACGAGCTTTCAGGATAATTCGGTCTGTTGCAATATGTGTTTCTGGAACTTTCCCGACATCCGGCATAAACTGCTTAAATATTTCAGCAGCTGAGTCAACCCATTCCAATATTTGTTTCTGTGTGATCATGATAAATGCCTCTCAATCACCGCCATAATCTCATCCAGCCGTTTTTCGCCCACACCCTTGATACTGCCGATTTCCTTTCTCAGCTCACTAAGATCAAGTGTCGGAGCCTCTGCATCTTCCATGACGTTGTTGTAATAATTCGTGAGAAAGTTCTGCATCTCCTCACGAGTCATGCCTTTGATTTTCTTGTATGTAGCCCTGTCGAGCGTTTTCTGTTCCATATTGCACCTCTCATCTTTTTAATGCGACTTCGAATGATCCGTCCGCATTGCACTTCAGACTCAACGTCCGGATATACCTCTGGAAGAAAGCCTCTTTCTCCTTATCCGACGCAGTAATCCGAGCTTCATCATAGATCTGCTGCACCAGGTCCTTGCCATTGAGATAGACGATGTCAGGCAGATACTTCTCCAGAATATCAAATAGCACAACCCGCTTGAATTCCTCCACGTTACCCGAACAGAAATCATCAATGGAGCAGTAATAGATACCATGCTCGGAGAGAGCGTTCTTGATGGCATAGCCACACTTGGCATACTCATACATAACGAGGAATTTTGCCTTCGGCAGTGAGCAGATCAATCCCCAATAATCGGAGTCACTCGACACCAGAATGAACGAGTCAATTCCGTCCTCATAGTAGCTCTTGCAAACGCCGGCGGTCATCATGATATCAACAAGGGACTTTCTGTCGGTCACTCGCTGTACCTCTACATGCTCTACGGGAATACTCGTGAACTGATACAGCCAATCCCAGCCGATGGACGTGTGGTAATCATCATACAGATAGATCTTCTCGATCTTGCTCAGCTCATCGGCATCCAGATTCCGCAGGACACTGTACAGCTTGTACACATCGGAATTCTCGCAGTCCACGACAATCGCTGTGCGGTTGCTCTGCTTCACAAAATCATAAATGTTGTTCTTCGTTTCGCTGTGAGCGTCACGGTATTTCGTGTAATCGTCAAAATGGTCATCGTGCTGCTTGTAGATCACACTGAGAAATTTGCCGTCGCTGTAAAGGATGCTGCCTGCATCAACGGGAATCCAATGGACGTACATCTGGAAGGGATACTTATCGATATTCGCCATGTACTTCTCAAATTCTTTCTTCAGCACGTCCTTTTTCGTGTACTTCGGAATGCAAAACAGCTCCCGTATGTACGCCCAGTTCACCCAGTCATAGAACAGCTCTGAACAAGCGTCGATGTTCTTGCTGATGAGCTTGGTGAGGTCGTGCATATACTGCTCGGCACGGTAATTCGGCTTGATGACGTTGATGCCCCATTTTGCAAGCTGCTTAATGTTGTCGTGGTCGTACCATTCCAGCCTGTCCAGATTCATGAGATTATACCGCATTTCCGTGTCGGTTTTCTTGAACTTCTGAAGCAGCGTGGTGCGGAGTTTGCAGAGATAACGGATGATAGTCGCACCCTTGTGGGCATACAGCTTTTGCAGCGTGTCGTGGCATTCAGCGTCAAAGCACTGCTCGACGATGTGCTTCTTTACACCGATGAGATAGGCTATGGTTGTGACGAGTTCTTTGGTATCGACGGTCATGGTAGTGCCTCCTTGCGGTAAAACTGCTCATATTACATTGATATGTTATTCATCGTAGTGCTTTTCTGTGTATTTATCAGATTTAAAGGACCATCCATTTTCTTTAAGGAAATAGAATAAATCGTCGATTATCAAAAACAACTTAATGCAGTCAATTTGAGTTACTCTTCGTGTATTCATCCCATGGTCTACAAAGTTTCTGTTTATCATATCCTGTGACTCATTTGTGAAATCATTTCCACCTTTATACATACTTGCTATCGCATTAAGCATGGCAATGTATGACGCTTCCCGAAGAAACGATTTTTCATCAGTTGTTCTTTTTAATTCTTCTACGTATTTACCTGGTAGCATACGCCATTCTTTTCTATTGGGCGTATCCTTGTAATCTTGAAGTCGTAGTATAAAAGAATCGACTATTGAAAATAAAATCATAGAACAAGCGGTGTAGCATTGATTATTGTAGGAAACAATAGCTTCTTCAAATTCGTGCCTGTTGTCTATTTTTCCTGTAAGCCCCTCTATCAAATTGGAGATTTCTTCTTCTGTGCAATATTCCATCGCCAATCTGTCAGCATCTTCAACTGAATTAGGGGAATTGTGATAAAGGTCAATTGAAGCCCAATCAATAAGGCACCATCCATAATTTCCCCATTGTTGTAGTGCAGCTACTATTCTTTCTCGCTCTTCCTTACTCGGAAGAGCTGATGCTATGGTTTTTGATATATTTACAGCGATTTGGTTAAAATCAAAACTTTGTCGAATGTAGTCGGCAAATCCTGACAGAATTTGAGCAAGCCCTTCCCGACACGGTTGTACTATTGATTCCACAAGGTCTTGGAAAGAACTGTCAAGTTGTTCCGCTCCCTGGGTTACTGCTTTGAAGAAACGTTCATTTTTGGGAGAATTTGAATCAAGCTCATCCCATTTTTCACTAACTGAAGGATGGGTGCTGATATAATCATCAATAAATTTATCAATGGTTTCGGAAGAAACCGAAATCTCATCTGTAGAATCATACTCACCATCAATAATCCTCATCATAAAGAAAGCAATAGCCTGATCGTAGTTACTGGTACGCTTATAATGTGAATAACAGGCAAGAACTGCGGACAATTTTACTTTCCCATTTTCAATGTCCACATTGTATTGTTCTCCATTCATGAAGTATTGCATTTACATCCCCCTTTATTTCAATACATCCTCCAATGCCACCCAGTTTTCACCAGACATGTCATCGGTGTAAACAGTGTTGTTAATGTAGAGTTCATCATCAATGTCACGAACAAACCCCCACTGCACGCCATAACGTTCAGCGTAGTCCTTAAATGCAGTGAATTTGTTCTGTACTTGGATATCGATATTTTTGGTGTGACCTGCCTGCATACCACCTTTGGTTTCAATAATCCATACGGTACCGTCCTTCATCTTTACAATGTAGTCGGGATAGAAAAGCCACTGTTTCAGAGAGAAACCGTCCTGATACACAATCGAGAAATACTGCTGACCGGCATCTCCGTTCTTATAAACCCAATCAATAGCATCAACACCCTCACAGTACTGTTCGAAAAGTCGTTCAGGGGTGCTTTTTCTGGTATCGGATGTTATGAACTCATTAGTGTAGCCCTGATACGCATTCTTTGACATCGGCTTTATCTTCTTTACAACACCGAATTTGTACAATTCCGATTCTGGGATAGTAAATGTTGCCGTTTTTGCAAAATCAAGGAAGGTGATCTGTTTGGATTCCGTTGCCATGATTTCACGGAATTCCTGTTTCAGGAGTCTTGCGTTATTGATGATAAAAGCGTAGAAATCAGTCGTATTCAGACTTACCAGCTTAAACTTGTTTTTCTTGCCCTTACGGAAAAGACGCTGCAGAATATTGCGTACTCGCTGTGCAGGAATTGAGGTTATGGTCTTGATTTCATCAACAGCGTGCATCAGATAAATACCATGCGAGTGTGTGTTAATCTTGGTTTTAATGTCAATCTTCTTGGAAGAAGAGGCATTCGCCAAATCGGTGGTAGTTTTGAAAGCACCTTGGAGAATTTTGCTGTCAATTTCGTGTGAAAAGCTGTAGCCGGCAGATTCAAGGGCAAGTTGGTTCTCTGTTGTTCTTGAAGTGAGATGGTACTTTGTCTTGAAATGTTCGTACACCTTCTGAAGCATCTCACGTTCACCTACGCCACTATCAATGTCAAGGTTACGCATTTCTTTGGTAAGTGAAAAGTCACGAACTTTCGGCTTTGCGAAAAGTTTTCTTACTTGATACGCCTTATCAAGCGATGTCAACAGGTCGTTCTTATATTCAGAGTCGAGCGTGTAGATGTAGCAGAAATCCAGAATTCCCGGAAAACCATAATGTTTTCTTTCGGGCATACGACGAATTCTGCCGATGGTCTGAATCTGGAAGTCCGGCTTACCGCCTTCACGGAGCTTTACGAGAATTTTGGCACGAGGACAGTCCCAGCCTGTGGCAACCGCCTGCTTCATGAGGAGAAAGGCTGGTGTTCCGTTTTTGGCAGTCAGGTCGTCACTGATAATCTTAGAGTCGCTCATCCAGATGTTGACGAATCCATTATCATATGTATAGCCCATGGAAGCCAGCTTTTCTTCAACGGCAGCAATCGTTTCGGGCTGTCCAACAGGAAACTGGATGAGTACCAGAGGACGAATATCGGAATTGATTGACTCATACGCTCCAAGAATTTCCTTACGCTTGAGGTCGGCAAGATCCAACAGGTAGTCGTAGTCGCTTTCCACTTTCTGTGCCTCGTCAACGCCCTCGTTTACATAGATTGCCTGCGTAATGAGCCCTGCATCGATAACCTCATCTTCCGGGATCTCATAGAACTCCTGATGCGGTACCTTTACCGGTGTTGCAGATACACGAATAATATGCTCTGGCTTGAATGCCTCGATAATGTCATTCGCCTTGGATGTGTTGTTTTCATGTTCCTCGTCAATGATGACAATGAAACGGATACCGTCCTGATGTGCTTCTTCAATCTTATCAAAGAGGTTTTTGCGTTCGCCTTCCTTGAGGGCATTGTTCTTCTTGCGTGTTACCAGTTCCCAGTTGATGAATGTCACGCTTCTTCCTTCAAAGCCAGTTAGCATGGAGTACATGAGGGCACGTGTATCGATGTGCGGTGCAAGTTCGTCCATACGTTCCTTGCTCTGTTCTTCGAGTCCGCCCTTGCCGGGACAGAGCCAGATGAAGGCAGTCTTGCCATCGGTATTCTTCAGGTAGGTATCCACATATTTCACAAGGATGACTGTTTTACCTGCACCGGTCGGTGCCTTGACCGTTACGATTTGCTTGGTGCCGGTGGCAGTTGTTTTATCGAACAGAAAATCAACGCAGTTTTCCTGAAATTCATACCTTTCAAGTCCGTTTACCATATCTCGCCAGCCTCCCTCAGTTCAAAGTCAAAGTAGTAGTCCGGAATAATGTAAGAGTCAATTTCTTCAAGGAGTTTCGTCTGGGACGCAGAGAGCAGCACGTCCTGATTGATGAATACTGCCTTGAGTTGGGTGTAGCTGCTGAAATTTTCCTCGAAAGCGTCCATTTCTTCATCGTTCATGATAATGACATACTGCTGATCATCAATCTTGATACCGTATTCCAGCTGAATCATTTCACGGATGTGTTTCAACAATTCCTCAGACAGTTCCTCAGATTCCTTGTCCACAAAGTCGGTACGGAAGTACATGAGGTTTGCAGGAATACCTTCAGAGTATTCGCTGCCGTCTTGACGCTTTCCGGTGATGACTGTTTTCAAGCGTTGATAGGTAACGTTTTCACAGATGCCGTTTTCGTTATTTGTGCAGAGGATGAAACTACGCTGTCCACCATCTTGCTGATTAAGTTCCATTACTGCATGACCTGTAGTACCAGAGCCGGCAAAAAAGTCTAATACAATTGCTTGTTTATTGGGCGAAAATTTAAGCAAGAACTGTATAAGGGTAGATGGCTTTGGATTATTAAACTTATTTGTTATGTTGAAGATTGTCTTAAGCTGGTCTGCACCACTTGAAGTCGTTCCATGTTCTGTCACTAATGAGCGAGGTTTATATCCCTTGGGTTGACGTTGCTTAAAGTGTACAGTCCATTTTCCGTTTACTTTTATAATTCTTGTCTCGCCTTCCTTCAAGTCAGAAAGGAATCGAGCTTCTGAACGCAGCCAGCTAATTGGTTCTCCGTTATCTTCATACTGAAGGACTGTCCCATCAGGACAAGTGATAGGATAATATTGTTTTCCGGATTTCCTTTTAAAGGTGTCCCAGAAGTATCTTCCGATCTCATCTTCTTCTTTGTAGCGAGATATGTATTCGTCTGCGTACTCAATGAAAATGCTTGCAAGCGTAGTTGCATCATTAGCATACATAAGAATATATTCATGTTCAGTTGCAACATGGCGTGAGTCGTTACTTCCGCCTTTTTTCTTTTGCCAAATTAAAGAGGTTATGTAATTAGGCTCACCCAAAATTGCATCACACAACAGCTTCAAAGCAGAATGCTCATTATCATCAATGCTAATGAAAATAACTCCCTGCTCTGATAATAGCTTCTTTGCAATCTTCAGTCTTTCTGCCATAAATGAAAGCCATTTGCTATGCCGGAAAGTGTCATTAAGATCGACCATTTTGTCATCATAAACAAAATCATCCTTTTTGCCCGTATTGTACGGTGGATCAATATAAATTAAATCAATCATGCCGCCGTGTGTTTTTTCGAGCAAACGCAGTGAGTGCAGATTATCGCCCTCCAGCAAGAAATTGTATCTTTCTGTACTGGGATCACCCTGAATCTCTCTGCTTGCATCCTCGGTAAACACCGGAATGTGTGTACGCATCTGCACGTCCACTTCTTCCTCATGTTCCTCCCACACAAGTCCATACTTCTTGGACTTCAGTTCCTTTTCTATCTGTCCGAGTGCCATCAGCGACTCATCATCGCTGTGCTGCTCTTTCAGTGTCTCCAGAAACGCAAGCATCTGCTCGCGTCGCTGCTGTGATAAATTAGCCATATTTCCTCCTATTTCAGCTTTCGCTGTTCTGCACGACTCAGGCAAAGATGATTCAGATGACACTTCGCACACTTTGCCGGATCGCACTGTCTCGGCAAATCATTCTTGCGTATCCGGTCAGCCGCCTGCCGTATTTCGCTTTCCACGCCCTCAATCAGACCATCGGTCACAGTTTCACGTGCCGTATGTTCCGAATCCAGATGATAGATTTCCATGCAGTCCGCCATTTCACCGGTCAGACGCTGATACCCGAGTGTATATATCTTCAGCTGTTCCGTATTGATTGCTTCCGCTACACGCTTATTCGCAGTCTTAAAATCGACAATAACGGTTGTTTTCTTCCCATCAATCGTCTCTTCCTTCACCATGTCAATACGTCCATTTACCGTGATTCCGTCACCGAGATCGATTTCTATCGGCGTTTCTGCAAAACGAATATCCGCAAAGTGGTCACGATTGTGTTCCACATACTTCATGATACCACGTCTTGCACTGGCCTCCATATTTTCACGCAGTTTCGGTGAAGCATACGGAAGGTAGAAAACCTCATCAAATGTTTTCTTGATGAACGCTTCGTCAATCGTCACGCCGTTTATCGCTGCAATGTTTATATTTCGCACAACCTCATGCATGGCATTACCGTAACCGAGCGCCTCCGGCATCGGTTCAACAAAACCATAGAACATCGACAGCTTGAACCGGTATGGACACTCAAAATAGTCCTCCAGCAGCGAAAAATTCAAAGTCAGTGGCATGCTGCTCTTTCGCAAATCAGGAAGGTGTGTTGAATCGTATGCCGTTGCAGGATTATATGGTAGCATACATGGAGACCCCTTTGCCTCCTCAAAGAAGGTAGAGACCGCCTTGTCACGTGTTTCCGTAGCACGGCTGATAAAGAGATACTTCTTTGCACGTGTAACCGCCACATAGAACAGCTTTCGTTCATCTTCCAGGTCACCATCAAAACGGCTCGAGCCGGTGATCCAAGTTCGGTTGATGACGTGCCAAATGCTCTTTCCGCCTACCTTCTGTGCAGGGAAGAAATTCTTATTAAGTCCGGGAATGAAAACTGCTGCGTATTCAAGTCCCTTCGATTGGTGAACGGTCATTATCGATACCGCATCTGGTTTCGTGTATGCATTTGCAAGATGGCCTTCCGGATAATAGTTTCCTGCCGAGTATTTCAGGAAGGAACAGAATCCGGACAGCTTACTTCTAGGGCTAAGCGTGTAGTTGATCGTTTCGTAATCATTGATTACCTGGCTGAATTTGCCGAGATTATACAGAATAATTTCGGTTTCTCTTCTGCCATCCTCAACAAGCGAGACACCCTTCAGAAAATCGTGGTAGATTCTCTGTAAATTCAGTTCTGTGTAGTATTTCATCTTGGATGTATCAAGTGTCATGAGGATTTGAAGACTGTCCGCCAGTTCCTTCTTGTCAAAAGGATAATTCACATCAAGCCAACGCTGATACAATTCGCTTGCCTCGATATCACCATTTAAATATTCGTATACACCTTTTGCGGCACGGCACTCCGCCGTCTGCATCAGCTCGTTCATCCCTTCGATAATAAAGGGAATACCACACTCTTCAAGTACTTCTGCAATACAAGGTCCTGGCTTTCTTTTACGCAGAAGAATCGCCATTTCGGAATAGGGAATTCCAAGATTATGCAGTTTTTCGATATTCTCGGCAATAAACTCGTACTCATCTTCGGGTTGGCGAAGTTCCTTGAAACAAACATCGCCTTCATCGTACGGTGTGTGGCAGCCCGATTTCATTACTTTCGGAAGTCGACGTGAATTGTGTACGATAACATTGCGTGCAACATTTACGATACCTTCAGTACTGCGATAGTCGGTATCGAGGACGATGTATTTCTTGATGTTGTAACGCTGCATAAAAGTCAGAATGTTATTTGAGTCGCTGCCTCTAAACTGGTAAATGGTCTGGTCGTCATCGCCGACAACGCAGATATTTGCACCGAGTTCCTTGAGGAGTGATACCAGACGTTCCTGTACTGGGTTAGTATCCTGGTATTCATCTACCGTCAAGTATTTGACACGTTCGGCAACGATGCCGCGAAATAGCAGGTTGCTTTCAAGTTGATGTACCATTTCACGAAGGATGAGTGAATAATCGAAGTACTTTTCAGCGTAGAGCTTTTCTTGATATTTTCTGAAAGCCTCCTGAACATCGGCACTCCATTTCGCAGAATCATACCAATTCTCATTCAAAAGACTCATAACGCTTATGAACAGATTGGTTTCAACGTATTTCTGAAGTCCGAGGTCGTCCATTCCGACTTCCTCGTAGTAGCGTTCCACAAAAAGTTTTGTATGTATTTCATCCAGAACAGAAAACGACTGAAATTCTGGCAGAAACTCCTTAAGCATATTAAGACAGAAACCATGAATAGTTCCTATATACATCTCAGCAAATCCCTGTGTATTACCGAGTACAGCAGTTCCCATCGAGTAGATTCTGCTTTTTAGTTCTTCTGCAGCCTTTTTAGTAAAAGTGAAAGCAACTATATTTGCAGGAGAAATGTCAGGTTTGCATTTTAGAATATTTATAATACGGCGTGTGACAACGCCTGTTTTTCCAGCACCCGCACAGGCGATTATTTCGACATCATCGTCGATGGCGTTAATAGCCTCAACCTGCATTGGAGACATATTTTTAGTAAGCATGAAGACCTCCTCTCAAAAAATGTTATACATGATTAATTATACCACTTTTCTACAAAAAAAGCAATTGTTTCCGACGATTTTTTCTACTCCCGATACAATTATATCGTGCCAGCTGTTCAGAATTTATATAGCTACAGAAAAATCCCCGGAAAACTCCGAGGATTTACACGTATATCAGTACTTCGTCCCTCTAAAGAACTGTGCATCGGGTGTATACGGCAGCTTGAAATCCATACCGAGCCGGTTCATCTCCTGCACCTTTATCAGCAACAGGTTTATATTCACACGGAGAACACTTGCAGCCTGTGCAATGTCATACCCCTGCTTGAACAACTCCACCATCTCATCTTCGTCAATCAGAATGTGGGCGTTGACAGCGTTTGCCTCATATTCTGTGATGTCGGTCATGTCGAATAGCTGGAACTCCTGTAAGCCATTCTCACCTGCAAGATGACGATGGAGCAGATCATGGCCTAATTCATGCCCACAGACCATGTTATAAAGAATACCATTGACATTCGGATTGAGAAATATCATACGATGCTTCCAACGATAGGTATACATTCCAAGAAGGTCGGTAAATTCAGGAACATCATAAATCTGGATACTCATGCTCTGTGCAAGCTTTATTGGATTGCGAGTGCCGTGCTTCTGTATCAGATTGTTCGTTTGTCGATAAATCCCGTATGAGTCCATTGCCGCCTCCTACTTCTTATATTTTTGGGGTGTGTACTTCTTGTTATCTTCCTTACAGTCAAAATAAGCCTTCTGCAGTGCAATCATAACAGCGTCACGGTCTGAATCTGTCAGTTCGCCACCGGCAAATAATCCGGACAGCTCTGCCACCAACGCTTCTGCCTGTGCCCTTCCTCTGCTGCCATATTCTTCTGTAGCGGTCTGGATGAATTCCTCTTCATCGGCAAGCAGGTAGTTGACATCCACATCAAGGCATTCCGCAAGTTTACGATATACTTCACGTTTTCTGGGATAACGGCCATCACACTCATATGAAATATATGTACGTCTGGTAATCCCCACGAAATTTGCGACTGCCTCCTGAGACATATTCTTCTGTGTTCTTAACTGCTTGAGCTTCTCTGCAAGTTTCATATTGTTCCTCCTGTGAAACTAAATCTCTCAAAACCTATTGACAAGTGTAACTCGATTGTGTATAATGGATATAGTGAAAGTTGATTACACTATCATTGTACCATGTTTCACAGTGAAAGTCAATAGGAAAATGTGAAATTTATAGATCGGAGGAGGATATTTATGAACTGTTCATTCATACAATTGCTTGAGGATCGATTCAAACAGCAGCTGTGGGATGCTGTTTCGATTGCAATCGATGAGGATAATACCAGATATCTGCCCGTAAGAATCAAGACGGTCAACATCAAATACATAAACACCTCCGTGCTTCTGCAGTGTGAGGATTATGCAGAGTTCCCAACGATTCTGAATGTAGAAACCAGCTGTACGGAGGATGGCTGTACCTATCGTCGTGCTATGGATATTTCCTGTACGATCTCCGGCACGTTCTCAAAGTATTTCGATGATTTCAGAATTTACGGTCTGAAAATCATGAAAAGCATATCACGCCTGAAAAATGACATCTTTAGTGAAGCTCTTTTGCCACATCTGAACAAGGAACAGATGGAATTACAGGCAATGCGTCTCATCAAGAAAGGCTACGGCTATTCATATCATGTTTATGGAACACAGAGAATCAGCCCTGTTACAATCGCAAACGCACTCGGAATCAGAATCTTCTTTGTGAGATTGTCGGAGGATTCTTCTGTTCGTGGCGTGTATGTCATGGAGGACACGGAAGTCCTCATCTATGACGATAAGACAAAATCTTCAAAATACACCAAGGTAAAGGGAAAAACCATTCTGGTGGAGAAGAATCTCCGTGGTCAGGAGGAAGTGGTGCGTTTCACCATCATGCATGAGTTGGTTCACGCCTATGTACAGCGTTTTGCCTTCTATCTCATGGCAATGAGCCGCAGAGCGTTTTTTGAGATGCGTTGTCCTGTCCGTATCAACGATGACCAACAACTCCTGGACACATTTACGGAGAAACTGGAACGTCAGGCAGATATGATAGCTGCATATACACTGATGCCACAGGAATCGTTTAAGAAAAAGGTGTCCGAAATTCAGGGCAGCTACGGTGCATTGCGTGATTCCGCCTGCATCAGAGAGATTGTTGATAAGACAGCGGCACATTTCGGTGTTTCCATTTCCGCTGCTCGCCGTCGTATGCTGGAACTTGGTTTCCATGAAGTGCAGGGCGTATATCATTTTGTGGACGGAAAATATGTACCACCATTCAGCTTTAAAAATGGCAGTCTACAGCCGCACCAGACGTACTGTGTATCAGAAGAATGGGCTAAAAAACTGCTTGCATCCAATAAGAAACTTCTGAAAATGGCTGCAAAGGGCGTCATTTGTTTTGTAGAAAACCATTTTATTCTCAATGATCCGAATTACCTTACAACAGACAAGCAGCTTACCCCTTATGGCAGAGAACATCTGCATGAGTGTGCCTTGAAATTCAATCTTTGTTATCAGGAAAAGAATCATATCGCCCACAGATCTGACAGCAATATTGCCTTTCGTGCTGTTGATTCCGTTCTTCCGATGACCATGCTGTATGCGGATGATAACACAGATATAGAGGAAAAAGCACGAGATCTCTGCAAGCGTAATACTGCCGTGCTGGAACTTGTAAAGAGTATGCCAGAGGACTTTGGCGAATCGCTTACACAGGTGGTGAAATGGACGCATAAGACCAGAGAACAGATTGCAAACGACTGCTGGATGAGCGAAAAAACGATTTACAGGTTGTGCAATAATGTAACAGAAAATCCAGGCATTGGTGTAATTGTACAGCTGTGTATCGGCATGAATCTGCCTTTTGAGGTTTCTATGAAGCTGATTGAACGTGCCGGATACAGACCTCGTAATACGCTGCGTGATATGACGATTATGCAGATGCTGATACTCTCATATAAGTATAGTATCGAGGATTGCAATAAACTCCTCATAGCGCAGGGTCTTGAACCCCTTGTTACAAGAAATCCGGCTGCATGAGCCTTCCCCGTACATTTTTGTACGGGGATTTTTTATGCAATCCTACAAATCGAAAAAATCTTCTTCGAAATCGGACATCGGGTGTCCGATTTTCTGTCTTTTCTGATATATTTTTGTTGACCGTTCCTGTGCAAAAAATCTGTTTGTCATAGAAAATCACGCAAATACGCCATTTTAGCAATTTTGCCATACCCGTTTTAATCGGACATCCGATGTCCTGTTGATGTGGAATGGAATCTGGTACAATACAATCACAGCAAGGCTGTATATCATCTTAACTGACACCGGTTGCTCAACAGTTTCGATGATACAACAGAATAGAACGGCTGCCTTTTGAGCGGGTTAGCTGCATACCGGAATGGAGTTTCCATCTGGAATGTGGTTTGGTTTGTCATACCCGTTTGCAGTCATTTCCTCCATTCCTACGAATGGAGGATTTTTTATGCAGCACCAAATTTATATCCGCTCTACCGGAGCAGTCATTCTATGCACAGAAGAACAGTTTCAGGATTATTACCGTGATATCAACGCATATCGACGCAAGGAACAGCGGCATGGACGATGTGTTTGCCCATCAAGCAAGCGACTGAGCTGTGATATCGATTGTGGTCATTGCCCTTATGTAAGGGATGGCGATATGCTCTCTCTTGATGAGACTATGAAAATCACATCTGACGCAGAAGACTGTGAATGCACACATCTTGAAAATGTACAGGACAGTCCCGTTCCTTTCGATGAACTGCTCCTTGAAGCCGAAGCATTGCAGACCGTTCTGAAACGCATCGAAGAACTTATGCCGCTTGCCATTTTGATAGGCAAACTGCGCATGGCAGGATTTACAGAAACCGAGATCGAGAAGATCGTTCATATCAATCGCAGGACGTATGCTTATCGAATAAAAAAACTTCGCAGCGTCATTGAAAAAGAATTTTCAGAAGTTATGCAGGATTTTTTCCAAATTGACTGTTAAGTGACCATTAAGTAGTGAGGGCGTCTGTTCTCTCTTGATAAGGTTACTCTAAATGGAACGGAGGCGATGCCTATGATTGCATCATCCGCAACCAGAAACACAAGGAGGTACACATGGCTACACTATATGAAATCGACGCCGCCATCATGGACTGCGTTGATACGGAAACCGGCGAAATCATTGATGAAGAAAAGCTGAACAGCCTGCTGATGGAACGCAGTGCAAAGCTTGAGGGCGTTGCTCTCTGGATCAAAAATCTTGATTCCGATGCAGCGGCAATTCGTACCGAGCGTGAAGCCTTGGAGAAACGTCAGAAAGTGGCAGAAAACAAGGCTGCATCTCTCCGTATATGGCTTGCCAATGCACTCAGCGGACAGAAGTTCAGTACGGCAAGAGTAGCTGTCAGCTACAGAAAATCCGTCAGCACCGAGGTTGACAGTGAGTCCGTTGCAAAGAAATGGTGCAGAAAGAAAATTACTTACACACCCGACAAGACAGCTATTAAGGAGGCTCTGCTCTCTGGCTTGAAAATCAAGGGCTGTCGTCTGGTGGAGAAGCAGAACATTCAGATTAAGTAAGGAGGCTATTGTATGGCATTTCAGAAAGTGCAGCGTAAGGCTGCGAAAATGCGTGTTGCTGTGGCAGGTCCCAGCGGTGCAGGAAAAACACTCTCGGCATTGTATCTTGCCTACGGTGTGACCGGTGACTGGGGCAAAATCGCGCTCATTGACACGGAACACGGCAGAGGTCAGTTCTACGGCAACCGCAGTGACCTTGAGGTGGGCGAATATCTCTATCAGGAGCTTGTACCGCCCTTTACCGTAGAACGCTACATTGCCATTGCAAAAGAAGCTGAACAGGCTGTCGGTCCCGACGGTGTTGTCATCATCGACAGCCTCTCTCATGCCTGGGAGGGCGAAGGCGGTGTACTGGACTTCAAGGAACTGACAGAACAGCAGCAGGGCAAGAATTCCTTTACGGCATGGAGTGATGCAGGCAAAAAGCAGAATACCCTCATCAATACGCTGCTTTCCCTCAACGCTCATGTCATCGTTACCATGCGTACCAAAATGGCGTATGCAATGGAGCAAAATGACCGTGGCAAGACCGTGCCTGTAAAAATCGGACTTGCTCCCGTACAGCGTGAAAACACGGAATACGAATTCGACCTTGTATTCAATATCGCCAGAAATCATATCGCCTGTGTTTCAAAGGATACTACCTTCCTTGATAACTGGAACGGTGTGATTACTCCTGAACTGGGTACATCTCTGAAAAACTGGCTTGCAGGCGGTGCTGAACCTCACCGCTGTACGGATTGTAATACCGTCATTATGGCGGCACAGGGACGTTCTGCCGATCAGATTGCAGAGGGTACAGTGAAAAACTACGGCAGAAAATTGTGCTGGAAGTGTATGAAGGCAGAAATCAAGAAACAGAAGGAGCAAAGTGGTGATGAAAACCCTCAGACCGTATCAGAGTGATATTGTAGACAGGGTAAGAAACGCTTATCTGCACGGCTATAAAGCACCCTGCGTGGTGCTGCCGTGCGGTGGCGGTAAATCTGTCATTGTTGCAGAAATCGCAAAACGAACTACGGCAAAGCAGAATCATGTGCTGTTTCTTGTGCATCGAAAAGAACTGATAGACCAGATACAGAACACTTTTGATTTTTGGGGTGTGGATATGGAGAACACCGATATTATGATGGTGCAGACGGCAAGTCGAAGAATCGAAAGACTGCAAAAACCTGCCCTGATTATCACAGATGAAAATCATCATTCCAAAGCGTCAACATACCGCAAAATTTATGATGCATTCCCGAACGCACACAGATTGGGTGTAACCGCAACTCCGGTCAGACTGGATGGCTCCGGCTTGGGGGATGTAAATGATATTCTGGTTGAGGGTGTATCAGCTAAATGGCTCATCGAGCATCATTATCTCGCCCCCTACGATTACTATGCTCCCTCTATTGCAGATCTCACGGGCATCAAAATACAGCATGGAGAGTATGAAACAAAATCCGTAGAAAAGGCTCTCCTTCGCACCGCTGTATTCGGTGACGCAATCAAGCATTATCGTCAGCTTGCAAACGGAAAACAGGCAATCTGCTATTGTGTTTCTGTGAATCATTCCTATGCTATGGCGGAGGAATTTAAGGCGAATGGCATATCTGCCGAGCATATTGACGGTACAACTCCCAAGGAACAGCGTGACCGTATCATTGAACGCTATCGCAGGGGTGAGATTACAATCCTCTGCAATGTAGATTTAATATCAGAGGGATTTGATGTTCCCGATTGTGAGTGTGCCATTCTGCTCCGTCCCACAAAAAGTCTTACTCTGTACATTCAGCAGTCCATGCGTTGTATGCGATATAAAAAGGGGAAACGTGCGATTATCATCGACCATGTGGGCAATTATGCCCGTCACGGTATGCCCGATGCAGACAGGAAGTGGGATCTTCATGCGAAGAAAGCAACGAAGAAGCAGGAAAAACAAACGGAAGAACTAAAAATCAAGCAATGCCCCGAATGCTATTACACCTTTGAGCCTCCCTCATTCGGCAGAGTCGTTTGTCCTGCCTGCGGATATATGTTTCCCAAGCAGGAACGCTCTGTGGAACATGAGGAAGATACACAGCTGAAGCAGATTACAGGCTTTGTGCTGGATTACGATTCTCCCGACCAGTGCAGAAATATGCACGAATTACAGCAGTATGCAAAGAAGATGGGGTATAAGCCGGGATGGGCTTATTTTCAAGGCAAGAATCGAGGGTTCATATGACAGAGGAACACAGAATTCAGAACCAAATACGGCTTGCCCTTGCTGATTCCTGCATTATGTTCCGCATGAATGTGGGAACGGGATATACACAGGACGGCAGGTATTTCTCTACAGGAGTTCCAAAAGGTTTCTCCGACTTATTCGGTTTCCGAAAGTCGGACGGACGAGCCGTATTCATTGAAGTGAAAACGCCGAAAGGCAGACCAACGGACCAACAGAAAGCATTTCTTTCCGCTATGCAGAAAGCTGGTGCGATTGCCGGTATTTGCAGAAGCACGGAGGATGCAAGAAAACTCATTGAAGGACACCAGAGTGTGAGACTGGATGCTGAAGAACACGATGGCGTACCTTTATCGGATTAAAGAAAGGTAGGACGATAATATGGGATTCTCAACAGATTACACAGAAGTCAGCAGCTTTGATCTGATCCCCAAGGGAGAATATGAGGTCATTATCAAGAGCATTGAAGAACGCACTACCCAGAATGGTGCAACAGGACTGAATCTCACTCTCGTCATCCGTAACGATGTGGAGCAGAAATTTCAGAACCGATTCATTTTCCATACACTCTGGAAACGCAAGGAGCCGACGCAGGCAGATATGCAGGTGCAGGGATACAGCTTCAAACAGATCATGTCCCTTGCAAAAGCGGCAAATCTCCCCAGCGGCAACTCCTATGAAACGGTAAATGACCTTTGTGCCGACCTTATCAACCATGTCATGAGGGTAACGCTCGACCACGATACCTACAATGGCAACACCCGTGAAAACGTGAAATTCATGAACAGCTCAAGATTTCCCGAATGCAAGCACGTCTACAAGGAAAGATCTGCTGTGTCGGGTGATACTGTAGCACAGCGTTCGCAGGAGCAGTTTGCTTCGCAGTCGGCTGGTCTTGGTGACCTTGGCGACTTCGAGGAGATCCTCGGTGATGGCGATGTGCCGTTCTAAAAGCATTACACACAGTATAGCCCAGTGGGGACAGTGTAAAAACTGTCCTCCACCCGTGGGCACCACGATGAAAGGAGCATTTATATGACTTTGATGGAATTACAGGAAATTCTCGGTGAGAGAATCAGAATTGCAAGCGACAGTACACTCAGCGTAGATGAACGCAGAAAAGAAACGGAGCTTTCCCAGACCATTTCCTCTCTGGCAAAGCAGATGATCAATAACGCCGATGTGGTTCTCCGTACCGATAAGCTGGTAGCCGAGGGCAAGCTGAAGGAGTCCCACATCGAAAGATTGGTACACGGTAATGTATAAGCATCGTTATACACCCCAACAGGATGAATGGCTGCGTCAACACATTGAACTTTGTGATTCTTACAGACAGCTTACTGAAATGTTCAATGAGCATTTCGGTGCAAGCGTCGGGAAGTACAGCATATCTGATAGGTGCATCAAACAGCTGCATATCCACAGGAATGCCAATACCGGCATATTTCAAAAGGGCGAGCAGCGTGCCAAGACATACAAAATTGGAGATGAGAGAGTTTATAACGGATATGTATGGGTAAAAGTCAACGACATACAGCATTCCGGCAAAATCACTATGCAGAAGTTTAAGGAAAACTGGATGCCGAAGCAGCGATATGTTTATGAACAGCATCATGGCAAGATTCCGGACGGACACATTGTTGTGTTCCTTGACAGTAATATCATGAATTTCTCGCCCGATAATCTCTACTGCATTCCGAGAAGAATCAATGCAATTATGAATCAAAATCACTGGTTTACGACAGAACGTGAAAATACATTGACAGCAATAAAATGGTGCGAATTATACTACGCACTGAAAGGAGCTACCACATGAATTACCGCAACAGCGAGGGCTACGCAAGCCCTACTGAACATGAAGCACTCACTCGTATCAGACGTGAGGAAGTAAGAGAAGAACGTCAGAAAAAATACCGTCCACTTGTATATATCTGCTCTCCGTTTTCACAGGGAGACAAGAAACAAAACATCATCAATGCCCGCCGTTACTGCAAATATGCAACAACCGAAAACTGCATTCCTTTTGCACCACATCTGCTCTTTCCGCAGTTTCTGAATGACAGCAATCCCGATGAGCGTGACCTTGCATTTCAGATGAACAAGATCCTCATGGGAAAATGCGATGAACTGTGGGTGTTCGGCACTACTTATACACTCGGTATGCAGAAAGAAATGAAATGGGCAAAGAAAAAGAAACTGCATATCCGCTTTATTGACAACGTATGAGAGGAGAAAAATCATGTATAACAACATCCCAAACGAACTGAAACATATATCCAACTGGGTCTGCTGGAAAGCATATCCCGATGCAAATTCCCATTCCGGCATCAAGAAAGTGCCCATCAATCCGCTCACCGGCGGACAGGCTATGTCCAACAATCCGCAGACATGGAGCAACTATGAAACGGCTGTCCGTGCTGCTGAAAAGTATGATGGCATCGGTTTTATGTTTTCGAATTCCGGATTTTTCGGCATTGACTTGGATGACTGTCGTGACGACATCAATGCCTATCTGAAGGGCGATACCTCCAATATTGTGGCAGAATTTATGGATCAGCTGCAGACGTATGCGGAGACATCGCAGTCGGGCAATGGTATCCACCTCATCTGCAGCGGCAGCCTCCCTGCCGGTGGTCGCCGCAAGGGAAAGGTGGAGATGTATGACCACGGTCGCTTCTTTATCATGACAGGAAATGCAATCGGCAGCTACAGAGCCATTTCGAATGGAACGGAAAGCATTAAGCCTCTGCATCAGAAATACCTAAATGTGGCGCATAACAATCCGAATCCGCAGCCTGTCCCTGTGAGAGTAACGCCGACGCTGTCCGACCATGAACTCATTGAGAAAATTCTCCATTCCGCAAACGGAGATAAGTTTGCAGCACTGTATGGCGGTGATTTCTCCGATTATCCCTCACAGTCCGAAGCGGATATGGCGTTCTGTTCCATCCTCGCTTTCTGGTGCGGCGGTGACATGGAAATGATGGACAGGATCTATCGAAGCAGTAATCTGATGCGTAAGAAATGGGACAGAAAACAGTGTGGCTCTACTTACGGTGCGATTACACTGCGTCATGCGGTAGAAAACTGCCAGAGCTTCTATCAGGAGCCTGTGCAGGATGATTATCAGATCACAATCAAGAATCCCTCTCCGATCGTGACACCTACACTAGCACCAGCTTCGAAACTCCCGATGCACACCTTGGATGATACGGGTAATGCAGAGCGTATGAACGACTACTGCGGCAGAGTATTCCGTTACAATTACACCGACAAGCGTTGGATGTACTACAAGGACGGTGTATGGGTTTATGACGACCGTGGTGCAATTTTCACGGCAGCGGACAAGATTCTGGAACGCATGAAGATAGAACAAAAATCCTGGGCAGAGCATGAAAGCGGTGCATACTTGCAGGATTATCAGAAGCACATGAAGAAAACACGTTCCAATGCGTCAAAAACGGCTATGGTCAAGGAGTTTCAGCATCTCGTGCCGATCTCTCCGGCAGAGCTTGATACCCATAAAACGCTTGTCAATACACAGAACGGTGTTGTGAACCTCGATACCTGCACCACCGTGCCGCATTCTCCCGAAATGCTGATGACGAGAATGCTGGGAACGTCCATGCCTGCCACACCGAAAAAGCCTGTTCTGTGGCTGCGTTTCCTTGATGATATTTTCGGTGATGACAAGGAACTGATCCGCTACATCCAGAAATCCCTCGGTTATTGCCTGAGTGGTCAGACAACGGAGCAATGCGTATTTTTCCTGTATGGCAACGGCAGAAACGGCAAATCTACGTTCCTTGAAATTGTCCGTGCCATTCTCGGCGAATATGCGACCAATATCCAGCCGGAATCCATCATGGTCAAGAACAACAATTCCTCTGCCAACACCGATATTGCCCGTCTGAAAGGTGCAAGACTGGTAACCAGCGTAGAGCCGAATGAGGGTATGCGACTGAACGAAGGACTTATCAAGCAGCTGACCGGCGATGACATGGTAACGGCAAGAAAGCTGTACGGCGATGAATTTGAATACCGTCCTGAATTCAAACTGTGGCTTGCGACCAATCATAAGCCGACCATCCGTGGCACTGACCTTGGTATCTGGCGTAGAATTCATATTATCCCGTTTGTGAAGAGCATTCCCGAAGATAAGGTGGACAAGAATCTCGGCGAGAAGCTCCGTGAAGAAATGCCCGACATCCTCGCCTGGATGATGGACGGCTACCGTCTGTGGAAATACGAAGGACTGCATAAGCCGAAAGCCGTCGAGGATTCGGTTAAGGAGTACCGCAACGAGATGGATGTGATCGCTGCATTCCTCGCCTCCGACTATATCGCTGAAGGCGGCGAAATCAAGGCATCCGTGCTGTATGCGATCTACTGCAAGTGGGCGGCTGAGAGCAACGAATATAAGATGCCCTCCCGTAAATTCGGCATTGAACTCAGCAAGCGACTTATCAAAAAAATGAAAAATGGCTGCGTTCACTATCAGGGCATTTCCTCACCAGTTTCTATCAACCAGTAATTTCAGATAGAGTAAATAGAGTATATTCTTCTTTTTTCTTACTTCCTCTTAAAGAAGAAAAAATAAAATAAAGATTATATTTTATATATTATATTCTATATTACTCTACTTAGGAGGCAAAATGAGAACCGTTCTCAATTTTAAGGATAAGGACACATTCAGTAAGCTGGAACGTCAGGCTTATGACGGTACGATTGATGTTACGAAGTTTCCTCCTGCGGAATACAAGTACTTTTCTGAGTTGCGGAAAATTTACTATGCTTTCAAGTTTGAAGGACTTTCCAAGGAGGAGGCTTCTCACCGGAAGCAGATTCTTTTCCGAAAATACAGCGAGGATGTTTCCGAGCATGAACACTGTATTGCTGTATACGCTCAGTTTCAGGAAAGTATCCGTAAGGCGGGAGAAAATATTTCCCGAATCGAAAAATCCCATGATGTTACCGAGGTTGCTCTGCTTGCCTGCGAGACGCTTGGGATTATGATGGGTGAAGGTACATTTTACGGCAGGCAGAAAAGGAAGATTCAGCATGATTAAGACAGCGAAAAATAATATCCCTCCCGAAGAACCATATAAGAAACTTGCAATGGCGATTGTAGAACGAGCTGTTTTTGATTATCGCATTGCGGTCAGGAGCAAGGATTATACAGGCAAAAGAGAGTTACGCAGGTTCTTTACTTCCGATTGGTTTGCATTTCTCTGCGACCTTGATGGTGAAGTACTTATGAAAAATCTTGAAGATATGGAGGATGTTGCATGAATACGAAAGAATACATGAAAATGGCGAAAACATTGCTTAGGCGGATAAATCGCAAGTACCGTGAGGCTGATAGCATCAGAGAACAGCTTTCCGCCCCGAAGTCACCTTCATTTTCTGATATGCCCAAAACGGCATCTCCCCAGCACAACAGTATGGAGATTGGCATTGCAAAAATTATGGAGCTTGAAAATGAAGCGGCAGTTGCTGAAAAGGAACTTGAAACCCTCAAGAGTGTATTCCGTACTGAGATTGCCAAAATGGATAATCCCGAATATCGTGATATTCTTACCAAGCGTTATCTTGAATTCAAGTACTGGAATATTATCGCTGCGGAAATGGGATACAGTACTCAGCACATTTACAGACTTCATACCAAGGCGATTGAAAAGTTGAGAGTTGATGAGAGTTCATGAGACTTGATAAGAGTTTCAATGTGTGCTATACTGTATAATAGCGAAATAGAACGAAAGCCATGCAGAGAAATCTGTGTGGCTTTTCCTGTATCCGAAGGAGGTGTCGGCAATGCCGAGAAAAGCAAAGAAACCGTGTAAGCATCCCGGCTGTCCGAGCCTTACGGAGGAACAATACTGTGCAGAGCATAAGCCCTTGCACCCCGACAGACCCTCCGCCGCCAAGCGTGGCTATGGCAGTAAGTGGCAGAGAGTAAGCAAGGCATATCTCCGTAAGAATCCGCTGTGCGTGAAGTGCAAAGCGAACGGACGGTTTATAACAGCAACAGTTGTCGATCACATCGTTCCCCATCGAGGTGATAGTGTCTTGATGTGGAGTGAATCCAACTGGCAGGCATTATGTAAGCACTGCCATGACCGCAAGACCGGTAATGAGGACAGCAGACCAGAATATCACTATTGACTTTCATGGAGTGAAGTGCTGCCCCCGGGGGTATCGGAATCTCTACAATCAAATCACGAAAAGACCGGCGCCCCCTCTCACGCACAAAATTCGGATTTCAAACGGGGTATTGCCCCATGAGGATATAAAATAGCGAAACATACCGAAAATATGAAACTTTCCCGACTTCACAGTCGGGATTTTTTATGCTCATTTATAGCCAAAATGTTTGAATTTGTTTGAATTACTGGAGGTCGGCTGAGCCTGAGGCAGGATACTGTCTGAAGGCAAAGTTGTGCCGACATTGGATGAAAGGAGGCTGATGACGTTGTGGCGAAGGACGGCACAAACAGAGGCGGTGCAAGACCGGGTGCAGGACGACCACGAAAGGCTCTTGCATCGAAACTTGCCGAAGGAAAAACGGCTGAAGTAATGATGCAGCCTGCGGATATTGAATCGGTGGACACTCCGCCTGTGAGAGAATTTATGCAGGAACTTCAGCGTGACGGCACAAAGCTGCTCGCCGATGAGGTGTACACTGAAACCTACCAATGGCTCAAAGAACGCTCCTGCGAAAAGATTGTCAGCCGACAGCTTGTAGAGCAGTATGCCATGAGCATTTCCCGTTGGATACACTGCGAGCAGATTGTCACCAAGTACGGCTATATCTCAAAGCACCCCACGACCAATGCGGCGATTGCGTCACCATACGTTGCAATGTCGCAGAACTACATGAAACAGGCAAACCAAATCTGGAATCAGATTTTTCAGATTGTAAGGGAGAATTGCAGTGTGGAGTTTCAAGGAAATCCACAGGATGACATGATGGAGAAATTGCTCCGCAGTAAGCGATAAGGATGCCCCGAACCGAGGCAGGATTCTGCTTGAGGCGAGTGGGTATTTCCGACACAGGATTTAAGGAGGACCCAATGAAATCAACCACAGATGTAACTTTCTGGCGTGAACTGAAAGCCAGCAGACCGATGCTCACAAAACAGCAGTACCGCACTATCAAGGGACAGGCGGTAAAGGGAAATGTACACGAAGCCCGTCGTGGTCTGCAGCGTATCCAAAGGAGGCAGCACCGATGAAAACAACCACAGACTTTCAGCTTGTAGATATTACAAAGCTTATTCCATATGTAAATAACGCCCGAACCCACAGTAAGGAGCAGATTACAAAGCTGCGTTCCTCGCTCCGTGAGTTCGGGTTTATCAATCCTGTCATCATTGACAAGGAGTTTAACATCATTGCAGGTCACGGCCGTGTGATGGCTGCAAAAGAAGAAGGCTACTCCGAAGTGCCGTGTGTATTTGTGGAGCATCTGACGGAAACGCAGAAGAAAGCCTACATCCTTGCCGACAACCGTATGGCTTTGGACGCAGGATGGGACGAGGAAATGCTCGCCGTTGAAATGGAAGAACTCCAGAACCTCGGATTCGACCTCGGGCTTACAGGCTTTGATGAAAAGGAGCTTGCAGACCTTTTTGATACAAACGGCAGTGATGATGTCAAGGATGACGACTTTGACCTGACTGCTGCACTGGAAAAGGCGGCATTTGTACAGCGTGGCGATATCTGGACGGTCGGCAGGCACAGGCTCATGTGCGGCGATGCGACTTCTCCCGAAGATGTATCTGTTCTCATGGGCGATACAAAGGCAAATCTCATTCTGACCGACCCGCCGTACAATGTCGCATTCAAATCCGGCAGCGGACTTACCATTCAGAACGACAGTATGAAGAATGATGATTTCTACAACTTCCTGTTGTCCGCATTTCAGTGCATGGCGGCACATCTTGAAAAAGGAGGTTCTGTTTATGTGTTCCATGCAGATACAGAGGGACTAAACTTCCGCCGTGCTTTCGTGGATGCTGGATTTCATCTTGCAGGCTGCTGTATCTGGGTGAAAGACAGTCTTGTCCTTGGACGCTCCGACTACCAGTGGCAGCATGAACCTGTTCTTTATGGCTTTATGCAGAACGGCAAGCACAAGTGGTATTCCGACCGCAAGCAGACGACCATCTGGAATTTCGACAAGCCGAAGCGCAATGCGAACCACCCGACCAGTAAGCCTCTCGACCTGCTCGGTTATCCCATCGGCAACTCCACGCAGGAGAACGCTGTGGTAATCGACACCTTCGGCGGAAGTGGTTCTACGCTTATGGCTTGTGAGCAGATGAACCGAATCTGTTACATGATGGAACTTGATGAAAAGTATGCGTCTGTCATTCTCCGTCGTTATGTGGAGGATACAGGCAATGCGGAGGGTGTATTTGTGATTCGTAATGGTCAGAGAATTCCGTACTCCGAACTTGTAAAGGAAGTGGAAATGCCAAATGAAGAAGCCTGACTTCTGGATAGTTAGTTTCTCCGGCGGCAAGGACTCCACAGCCATGCTGCTACGGCTACTTGAGGAAAAGCGTCCTGTAGATATGATTCTTTTTGTAGACACAGGACTGGAATTTCCTGCAATGTACGACCACATCGACAAGGTGGAGCAGTACATCGGCAGACCGATTACCCGAATCAAGGCGGAACATGACTTTGAGTATTACTTCTGTCACGCACCAATCAAGCGTGGTGATCCTGAAAAATTCCGACAGCAATTCGGCAGTGATTATAACGGCTTCGGTTGGATGGGCCCGAAAATGCGGTGGTGTACCAATCGCCTGAAAGATGCTCCCAGAGAGAGGTATCTTAGAGAATTGCGGAAGAAATACACGCTGCACCAGTATGTCGGACTTGCTGCCGATGAGGAATACCGACTAGAACGAAAAAACAATCAACGCACTGAATGTGTACATCCGCTGGTAGAATGGAGCATGACCGAAGCCGATTGCCTGCGTTATTGCTCTGAGCGTGGCTTCGATTGGAATGGTCTGTATCAGTATTTCAGGCGTGTATCCTGTTGGCTGTGTCCTCTGCAGCCGTTGGATGAGCTTCGTGCCTTGTGGGAGCATTTCCCGGAATTGTGGGAAATGCTAAAAAAATATGAGTCGATGACTTGGAGAAAATACCGTTCCGACTATTCTGTAGATGAACTTGAAATACGCTTTGCTTTTGAGAAGGAGCGTCTTGCCAAAGGGCTCACCATCAGAAACAAGGCGTTTTTTACTGCCCTGAAAGAAAGGCTGGTGAACGCAAATGAATAGAATCCTTACCCTCGGCAGCCTTTTCGATGGCAGCGGAACATTCCCGATGGCGGGAATTCTGTCCGGCATCACACCTGTATGGGCATCAGAAATTGAGCCGTTCCCGATAGCTGTCACCCAAAAACGACTGCCGTTTATGAAGCACTACGGCAATATTTCCAAGCTAAATGGTACAGAACTGCCACCTGTGGATATTATCACCTTTGGCAGTCCTTGTCAGGACATGAGCGTTGCAGGCAAAAGAGTCGGTCTTGAGGGTTCACGGTCAAGTCTCTTTCATGAGGCAATCAGAATCATCAAAGAAATGAGGTGTGCAACCAATGGCAAATATCCGAGATTCGCTGTGTGGGAAAATGTCGCAGGGGCATTCTCCTCCAACAACGGTGAAGACTTCCAATGTGTCCTTGAAGAATTCTGCAAGGTCAAAGACGCAGGTATATCTGTTCCTAAACCTAAAAAGTGGGAGAAATCAGGAGAGATTGTGGGTGATGATTACTCCATCGCATACAGAACCTTCGATTCGCAGTACTGGGGTGTACCCCAAAGAAGAGTGCGTATCTACCTTGTCGCAGATTTTGCAGGTCAATGTGCCGGAAAAATACTTTTTGAGTCCGAGGGCGTGTCAGGGTATTCTGCGGAG
>JAFSBM010000064.1 GCA_017437285.1 Ruminococcus sp.
TAGAAACACGGAGCGACCGTGATCTGAAGAAATGCGGCGTGTATACCTATGTGGATTCACCGCATTTTGCAATCACGCTGTTCAGCGTTTCTGTTGACGGCCGTGCAGTACAGCTCTATGACCTTGCTTGCGGTGACACGATTCCCCTTGCAATCCTGCACGCTCTCACGGATGAAAGTGTCATCAAAAGAGCGTTCAACGTAAACTTCGAGCGGATATGCATGTCTAAATATCTGCGTGAATATTACCCGAAGATCTTCCGCAGCTACAGCATTGACGCTGATACTGTTGGTAACTATCTCAGTCCTGTGGGCTGGCAGTGTACCATGGTGCATTGCCGCTATCTGGGACTGCCGTCCACGCTTGCACAGGCTGGAAAGGTTCTTCGTCTGGAGGAACAGAAAATGCCGGAGGGTAAAGCACTGATCAGATATTTCTGTGTGCCGTGTGATACAGTTGACGGTATTCCCGTATTTCATTCCCCTGCTGACGCACCGGAGAAATGGGAAACCTTCAAAAAATACAATATACAGGATGTGGAGTCGGAAATGGCGATTGACCGCAAGCTGTCGGGCTATCCTGTTCCGGAATCTATCTGGGAGCAGTTCTATCTCGATCAGGAGATCAACGACCGTGGCATTGCGGTTGATATGGAACTTGTGGATGCGGCACTGACTCTCGACGGACAGGCAAAGGCAAAGTTGTCATCGGAGATGTGCAGGCTTACGGGTGTAGAGAATCCTAATTCCGTGTATCAGCTGCTTGACTGGCTGGAAAAACAGGGCTATACTTCGAATTCTCTCGACAAACAGGAAGTCCGCAGATTATTGCAGACAGCGAAAGATCCTGTCAAATCCGTTCTGGAAATGCGGTTGCAGCTCTCAAAATCATCTGTGAAAAAGTACACTGCAATGCAGCAGACTGCCTGCTCCGACCACAGGGCAAGAGGAATGTTCAGTTTCTATGGTGCGTCACGCACAGGCAGGTTCTCCGGCAGACACATTCAGCTTCAAAATCTGCCTCAGAATCATATCATTGACCTGACCGAAGCGAGAGAAACCGTGAAATACGGCTACTATGATGAGGTCGAAATGCTCTACGAGGATGTTCCCGATACGCTTTCTCAGCTGATCCGCACGGCATTTGTTCCCCGAAAGGGATACAAGTTCATTGTTGCAGACTTTTCTGCGATTGAGGCACGTGTCATTGCGTGGCTTGCAGGAGAGGATTGGCGACTGGATATATTTGCTAACGGCGGTGATATTTATTGTGCGTCCGCATCACAGATGTTCGGTGTGCCTGTTATCAAAAATGGTGTGAACGGTCATCTCCGTCAGAAAGGTAAGATCGCCGAGCTTGCTCTCGGATACGGCGGATCGGTCGGTGCATTGAAATCCATGGGAGCCATTGAAATGGGCTTGCAGGAGAATGAATTACAGCCCCTTGTGGATGCGTGGCGTGATGCCAATCCGAATATCACAGCACTCTGGTGGACAGTTGACCGTGCTGTCAAAAAGGCAGTCAGGGAGAAAACCACTACCACCACTCACGAAATCAAATTCATCTGCAAAAGCGGAATGCTCTTTATTGAACTGCCCAGCGGCAGACGGCTCTCCTATGTGAAGCCGAGAATCGGTGAAAACAAATTCGGCGGTGAGTCCGTAACCTACGAGGGCAGTACAAACAAGAAGTGGGAACGTCTTGAAAGCTACGGTCCGAAATTCGTGGAGAACATCGTACAGGCAATTGCGAGGGATATTCTCTGCAATGCTTTACAGACATTATCTCACTGCTTTATTGTTGCTCATGTACATGATGAAATCATCATTGAAGCGGACAGGCGTATGTCCGTAGAGGCAGTATGTGAACAGATGGCACGAGTGCCGGACTGGGCGGAAGGCTTACAGCTCCGTGCGGACGGATATGAATGTGAATATTACAAAAAGGACTGAGCTCAGATCTGGGCTTAGTGACGGCTCATTTTTGAGCAGTCGGAAAGGAATCTATGGCTAATTTATACAACAGTGAGGGCTACTTCTCCCCAACGGAGTACGAAGCCTTCACACGCATTGAAAAGGATGAAAGAGCTGCACGCATTGCGGCGAATTATCGTCCTCTGGTATACATCTGCTCACCCTATTCAGGAGATACGGACCATAACACAGAGATGGCGAAGAAATACAGCCGTTTTGCATTGGAGCAGCACTGTATTCCCTTTGCCCCTCACCTGCTCTTTCCTCAGTTTATGGATGATAACGACCCGCAGGAGCGTGAAACGGCAATGTTTATGAATATGGTACTGCTCGGTCGCTGTGAGGAGCTGTGGGTATTCGGTGAGAAATACTCTGCAGGAATGCGGCAGGAGATCAAGAAGGCGAAGTATAAGGGAATGAAGATCCGATATTTTACAGAGGAAATGGAGGTCAGGGCATGAAATTTACGATCTACATCGCCGACTGCACAGGCAATCCGCAGAATAGGCTGTATCCGCATCAGGTGGTTGTGACCTCTGCATGTGATATGAAAAAGTCTGCACGATTTGATCATGTATGTGCGACATATAAGGGAAACAGCCGCAGTGATGCCAATTTCCTGTCTTCGGATAACGCACCCCTAGACTGCGACAATGCACACAGCGATAATCCTGATGACTGGATCACACCGGAAAAGCTGGATGAGATTCTGTCAGATGTAGCGTATGTGCTGACATTCAGCCGCAATCATATGAAACCTAAGGACGGCAAGTCTGCAAGACCGAGATTTCATGTGTATTTTCCGTGCAGTGTCCATGAGGATGCGTCTGCGTATAAGGCACTGAAAAGGAAGATTCAGCAGCAGTTCCCTTTCTTTGATAATAACGCACTGGACGCAGCACGCTTTCTGTTCGGCTCTGACGGAGAGGTAGTATGGCATGAGGGCAGTCTGACCATTGAGGACTATCTGCTTCTGATGCAGCAGAAAAAGAGCATTCCTGCCGGACAGCGTAACTCCACTCTCTCCCGATTTGCCGGAAAGCTTGTGAAGCGTTTCGGCAGTGGCGAGGAAGCCCATGCAAAGTTTCTGGAGAGAGCCGCTGAATGCGATCCGCCTCTTGAGGACGAGGAACTTGAAACTATCTGGAACAGTGCAGCGAAGTTTGCAAAAAGAGTCGCTAAGCAGGACGGCTACATTCCTCCGGAACAATATGCAAATATGATGCACAATCTCATTCCTGCCGATTTCTCCGACATCGGACAAGCTCGTGCCTTTGTGGATATGTACGATGATGAGGTCTGCTATACAACAGCTACAGACTTTCTGCGATACAATGGCACCTACTGGGTGGAGTCGGAGCAGCGTGCCATTGCCGCTATGATGGAACACACCGATGAACAGCTTCGTGAAGCAGAGGAAATGATGCAGTCGGCTCTGGATACTCTTGAAAGCATGGGCGTTGACCGCTGTGATGCACAGAATGGCGGTAAGAAGTTTGTCGGCAGTCTCACCGGTGACGCTGTACAGGCATACAGAAAGTACCAGCTGGCACAGGGCTACAAAAGCTTTGTGATGAAGTACCGCAATATGAGCAGTCTCCGTTCTGCATTGGATGCGTCAAAGCCGCTTCTTGAAAAAGCACCGGAGGAACTGGACAACTCTCCCCTCCTGCTCAATACACCGGGCGGCACTTATGATTTACAGAAAGGTCTTGACGGCTGGGAGGTTACTGATCCTGCGGATTATCTCACGAAAATTACAGCGGTCGTTCCAAGTGATGAGGGTATGAACATCTGGATGGAGGCAGTGAACAAATTCTTTTGCGGTGATGCAGAACTCATTGACTATGTGCAGATGATCTGCGGACTTTGTCTAATCGGAAAGGTCTACATTGAAGCACTGATTATTGCTTATGGTGACGGCAGAAATGGTAAGTCTACCTTCTGGAATGTCATCTTCAAGGTGCTGGGCAGCTACAGCGGCAATATGTCAGCGGACGCACTGACGGTCAATTGCAAGCGAAATGTCAAGCCGGAGCTTGCAGAGCTGAAGGGCAAACGACTGATTATCGCTGCAGAATTACAGGAAGGCATGAGACTGAATACCTCGGTGGTAAAACAGCTGTGTTCCACGGATCCAATCTTTGCAGAGAAGAAGTTCAAGGCTCCGTTTACCTTTGAGCCGAGCCATACCCTTGTGCTGTATACCAACCACCTTCCGAAGGTGTCTGCCTCTGATGACGGTACATGGAGAAGACTGATTGTGATTCCATTTCATGCGAAGATCACCGGCAAAGATGACCGCAAGAATTACACGCAGTATCTCATTGATAACGCAGGCGGCGCAGTGCTGTCATGGCTGATTGAAGGTGCAAGAAAGGTTATTACTGCCAATTTCCAAATTGAGCCGCCGCAGTGCGTGAAGGATGCAATCGGGAATTATCGTGAGGACAATGACTGGCTGGGTAGATTTCTGGCGGAGTGCTGTGAGATGGATAAAACCTATCGTGAAAAATCAGGAGACCTCTATCAGGAATATCGCCGTTATTGCAATGAAAACGGAGAATTTGCAAGAAGCACGACCGATTTCTATGGTGCGTTAGATCAGGCTGGATTTGAGCGTAAAAAAACAAACAGTGCAAGACTCATTCTTGGTCTGCGTATCAAGATGGAAGATTTTCTGGCTTGAACGACTGTCACTAAAATCATTCAAAAACCTCGTAAAATTGAGAAAGTGCCACTCTATGACACTTATATCCATACTTTTCGCAGGCGAGAGCTAATTGTAAAAATAGTCTTTATATATAAGGTTGGGATTTGACCGCCTCAGACCGTCATAAACACTAAAAGCATTGAGATGCCGAACTTTTTAATGATGTTGGTATGGACGGTCTGTGGCAGAAAGGAACATTACAATGATGAAACATAAGCACAAAAGCCACGGCATCGGAATATTAAGAATAATGACAGTCCACTGCAAAAGCTGTCAGGAGTATTTCCATGATGCGTGAGCGAGAAATTGAAAAGAAACTGGTTGATGCCGTCAAAACCCAAGGCGGTGTCTGCTGGAAGTTCGTATCTCCCGGCACAGCAGGCGTCCCCGA
>JAFSBM010000065.1 GCA_017437285.1 Ruminococcus sp.
CAGTAGACAAATCTAATGGCATAAATACTGTCTGTCGTCGTTGGACTTCCTCACCATACGACAGTATGCTTTCGTCGTCCGCCTTGACATACAGCATTTCTGCTCATCATCTTTGTCTACTAACATTTTAGGGATTGGTATTACTTCGGAAAGGAAACAAAATGGACAAGCTTGACTACAAAAAGACATACAAGGAATTGTATCAGCCGAAAACGAAACCGTCGATTATTGAAGTTCCCGAAATGATTTTTATTGCCATTGACGGAGAGGGCAACCCTAACAGCTGCCCCGAATACAAGGCGGCAATTGAGGTTCTCTATGGCTTGTCATACGCAATTAAAATGTCAAAAATGAACGGTACACAGCCTGCTGGATATTTTGAATATGTAGTGCCGCCTTTGGAGGGACTATGGCAGGTTGACGGTGTGGATTTTGACGGAATGAATGTCACCGATAAAGATAAATTCAAGTGGATTTCAATGATTCGTCAGCCTGAATTTGTTACGGAAGAAGTGTTCGAACAGGCAAAATTAGTTCTCAAAAAGAAAAAGCCTGCCCTTGATTTGTCAAAGGCAAGGCTTATGAAAATGACTGAGGGATTATGCGTTCAGATTATGCATAAGGGTTCATATGACGACGAGCCTGCAAGCATTGAGCAGATGAAACGCTTTCTTGATGAAAATGGCTATATTGAGGATTTTTCCGAGGGCAGATTACACCACGAAATTTATTTGTCTGACCCGAGAAAATGTTCAACTGATAAGCTGAAAACAGTCATAAGACATCCCATAAAGAAAAAATAAATAAATATTGCAAAAATCCCCTTTATCACAGCGATAAAGGGGGAATTTTTACTTCTTTTCAGTTTTTGCATTTTGTTTTGCTGCAATTTTTGGGGCATTATTTTTGGCTTTTTTTTTCTCTTTGGGAACTTCACGGCATCGCTCAGGGAGATAATCATTTGTATCCGAGGACATATCTTTTCCCTCAAGGCGATAGTCAATCAGCTCATTGATTAACGAATAAAGTACCGCAAATACGGGAACTCCCAGAAGCATACCTGCAAATCCGAATAAGCCGCCGCCTACGAGAATGGAGAAAAGCACCCAGAATGCGGAAATACCTGTAGTTTGTCCGAGAATTTTCGGGCCGATTACGTTTCCGTCAAGCTGCTGAATAATAAGAATCAGAATGAGGAACGGAATAACCTGCTTTGGAGCAGCCACCAGGAGCAGCAACGCACTTGGGATTGCACCGATAAACGGTCCGAAAAAGGGAATTACATTTGTTATGCCGACTATAACCGAAATGAGAACAACGAAGTCGAATTTCATAATAGTCATAGTTACGAAGCACAGACAGCCGATAATGATTGAATCCACGATTTTTCCCGAAATAAAGCCGCTTATGGAGCTGTTTGTCCGAGCGCATACGCTGAGAGTTTTATCTGCAACTCTGTTGGGAAGAATGCCGAAAACCATTTTTTTCATCTGTGCCTGAAAATGCTCCTTGCCAAAAAGGAGATAAACCGCAACAATTATACCGATGAGAATATCCTTGATAGCGATAATGAAACTCAACGTGCTGTCGGTAATTTTCATCATAATATCGCCCAGTTTAGGCACGATATTATTGGCAAATTCAATAGCAGCCTTTTCAATATTGTCAATCTGATTTCCCACAATTGTGAGCAAATCGGGATATTTTACAAGGAATGAGTCAATCCACTTTTCAAAATTATTGACATATGTGGTGACATTGTTGAGAATTGTGGTGATACTTTCGACAACCTGCGGCAGAATTATGGCTCCCAATGCCGCAATAACCGCAAGGAAAACAACCATTGCCAAGGTTAAAGAGAGAATTCGCACAATTTTGAAGTGTGGTCTGTTTTTTTCAATTGGTTTTTGCAGCTTTCTTTCAAACCATTTCATTATAGGGTTTACAAGGTAGGCTATAACAACGCCCCATATTATAGGTGCGAGAATTTTCGTCAGTTTCCTTATAAAGTCGCCCATCATTGTAAAGTTGAACAATACGGCATAAATCAACACACAGACGGAAAAGGTAATTATTGTGTACACGGAAATTGTTGTGTATTTTGAGTTCCAGTTTATTTTCATTGCTTCACCTCATTTTGTTGATACGTTTATTATAACATATTTTTATGTGTATTGCAAGTTCAAAAATTGCTGAAATTGTGATATGTAAATCAATACTTGCAGTTGTGTTAAATTCCGAGGATATAAAAACCGTTGAATTTTTCGGATTTTTCAAGCCATTGAAGCAGAATTTCATAATCCCTTGGCTTGTTTTCACTTAGTTTTTCAATGATATTTGCGGTTTCCTGCGGTGAATAGTAGTTTATTCCGTACATATCCACAATGCCGTATTTGCCGTTATTATAGCAGCCGTTGGTGAAAATTTCCTTATAAGTGTTCCAGAATTCGTTCATATCATCGCCATGAAGATAGAGTGAGGAATTATTCCAATGATTTACCTCATTCACAATGATATCTATAGTTTTATCCCTGCTCAAAGTGCAGTATTGAAATTCAACAAAGCACGAACCGCCGAAATTTCTTCTTTCATTTTGTGATGAAAATGTATGAAAAAGCATAAAATCACTTCCTATAAAACTAATTGACAGCTTAATTGAATAAAAAAACCGCTAATATCGCATAAACAACGATAAATAGCGGTTTAAACATGTCTGTCTTGCTCAGAATAGATGACATTAAAATGGCTATGTAATAATATTCAGTTCGACAAATTGGAATTTATTTTTTGCAGATAATAATTTCTTTATCAATAAACACCCCATCACCGTCATTTATACGGATAACTTTTACACCATGTTCTTCCTCATAAATACAGCACTTCTCTTCAAATTTCTCAAACCTCGAAAGAAACTTACTATAGTGCGGTAACACTTGAACATCTGTCAATGACAGGGCTCTTAAATTTGTTAATCCTAAGAAATTCATTTCAGGCGAATAACAATTTACCAATTCAAGTGTTGGTCCAAAAGCAAAGGCGGCGGCACTCCAACCAATTAGGATTTTTGTTGTAGCAATCGTTCTTAAGATGTCAATTGAATTGCTATTTTGGATGGCGTGTAGCAAATAATATGGATTTCCCCCAATAAATTCGACCACATCATAGTTCAGCAACAAATCAGCAGGCTGTTTATCCAAATCAAATATATCAACATTTAAGTTTAGAGATTGTAATTCTGCAACACATCTCGGAACGTGATAATTGTTTTCCTTGTATTCATTATCTGCAGTTACAACTAATGCGGCGGTCTTGCAGTCAGCCATTTTACCACTTAGTTGTGCCAGTAACAAATCACTTGATAATCCGTTTGAACATAAAACAAGCATCTTAATCACCTCGTCAAATTCTTATTTATCGTTCTGCCCAACCACCTATATTATACCACACTTTACAGATAATTGCAATAAAAACCTCCGATGCAAAAACATCAGAGGTTTACTGGTCGAGGTGACAGGATTTGAACCTGCGGCCCCTACGTCCCGAACGTAGTACTCTACCAAACTGAGCCACACCTCGACTAAATCACTATAATATTATACTACAAATAGCAGAAAAAGTCAATAGGTAAAAATGAATAAAATAATTATAGCAAACGACAAAATCTTTTGGCGTTTGCTATTTGCCGATCCGCACGGAGCAAACTTTAGTTTGCGGATGTGCGAGGCACTTTAAATAATTTATACCATAGGGCAATACCTCAAATCCTTACAGCAGACTGCCGCAGGGGATGACGGTATTGCCCGCAATTTCAATTATTTCAGAATAACATTCCAGTTATTCTTGCTGACCTTGCTGTAAATGGACATAATAGCCTTTTTACGCTTAGCCTTGTAGAGGAACAATGTTGCAACGAAAGCGAGAAGCGACAAAACAACAGCGATAATAACGCCTGCAACACCGCCAACAGTTACAAGGAGAGCTGCCCAGATGATTATAAGCATAACGATAAAAATGGGGAGATAAATCTTAGTAAATCCGCCATTTGTGATTTTCATATACTGCATAACATCGTGACGAGAGAGGCAGTCGTAGTGACGGATAAGAATTTTATCTGTTCTTGCCCAGTTGCAGAATTCCTTGATAGAAGCAAATCCCTGACTGAAATCCTGACCTGTTTCGTTCACTCTGTACCAGACTGTGTATGCACCATTGCCCTTGGGGATACAATCAAGAACGTGAATCATCGTGCCTGGTTTTGCCTGACCACTTAAATTTTTGGAAACGATGAAGTTTCTATCAATGGCTTCATCGAATTCTAAAAGATATTGTGCCATAAATTTCTTCCTTCCATTTATAAATTAGAACACACAGCCAAAAATCGGCATGTGTAAATATCATTAAAGGCTTTGAATGATAGCCCGTGTATATTTTACAATATACGCTGAAAATTATTTTCTGCGTATATTGAAATTAGCTTTAGCAACCTTTTTTCTTTGTTTAGCTTGTTTCATAAGTTCCTCTTTTGAAAGAGGCTGAGATTGAGGCTGTTGGTTGGGTGCTGCGGAATTCATTATACCCGCAGGAGAATCCTTTTGATTGGAATCATCTGATATTTCCGCAAAATATACAACATCACTATTGCCTGAATTGTTTGAATTTTCCATAAAGGGATTATTCTCGTCGTGGTTAATGCCTGTGGAATACTGTTCATTTGAAGCCTTGAATTTCTCAGCGAAATCTGATTTATACTCATCAGGGGCGTTATTTGTAATAAAGCCCATTTTTTCAAGCTCTGACTCATCGGGAACATATTCGCTGTCTGCATCTTCATCGCCAAATCCACTGAAAAAGCCTGACATTGCATCGGGAGAAACAGCAGGCTGAGGAGCAGCGGCTGCAGCTACAGAAGCAGGAGTTTCAGTAATATCGGGAACGGAGAAACCGTTGTCAGCAGGCATAGGTGCTTCCACCACAGTATCTGCACTGTCTGTATCTTCTTCAACTTCCTCACCCATAAGGGAAGTAATCGGAACATATTCAGATGGGGAGATGTAGACATTACATTTTGAATTTGCGGGGTCTAATGACTGAACAATCATAAGCTCAGCAGGATTAGGGACAACAACGCTGAAATCAGCAAGGGAAAGTGTTATCATCTGCAAAGCACGTGTCATATCCGCATTATTCATAGCAACGACAGCCATATACTCAGCAGGAATAATGCCTGCTGTCTGGTTAATCATATACAACGAAGAAACGCCTGATATAATATCATAGTTCTTAGCAAGAATTGCACATATATGGGCATTGGCAGAAAAAGCAAGTTTAGGTTCTCTGCGGACGATTTGCTCCGCAGCCTCTCTGACCATACTGTAAAAAACATTTAGAGCCATAAAAAATCACCGATTACCCTTTCAATTTTTAGGTTTTGGTTTACGTGCAAGAAGGCGACGCTTGTTTTCTTCGATTCTTTCCTTTATTGTTTCAGAATTTGCTTTGAGAATTTCCTCATCGTAGACACAGGAGAGAGAAATATCGTCCTGTGTACCGAAGTTAGTACGTTTCTGAATGTTTTTGCTTACTGTTTCAGAAAAATTAGGAGATTCAACAAGCTGGTCAGCAATAATAGTGTGGTAGTTAAGGAACTCTAAATCACTTCCAAAGGAGGTATAAAGACCGTCAGTTGAAAGGAAGATAGCTCCTATCTTTTTGTTATCAACATAATAGGTGTTGAACATTGAAATTGCGTTTGAATTACACATAGAAGCCGTGATATTTGCAGGATTTGACTCCTCATAGTCAATTATCATTGATGTGAAGCCGTCCTCAAAAACGGCGATAAGACTTCCGTCACCTATTTGAAATCCGAATGTGAAATCCTTACACATAACGGCTGCAACAAGAGTTGTGCCGTAGAAAGATTCAACAGAAATTTCGGCAAATTCTTCGGGAGTAAATTGACTTTTTTCTTCTTCTGTAACAGGGTTGAGATTAAAATGCTCATTAACTCTGTTATTCCATTCAGAGATAATCTGTCGCTCAATATTTCTCATAATTCTCTTATGATTTTTCGGAAATTCCCTGTTAAATTCATCGGCATCGGCATAAAATCTTTTGATTACATCCAAAGTGCAGTTTACAGCAATATCTGAGCCGATATTACTTCTGAAATGCTTTTTGCTGCCGTGACCATCAGCAACAACTGCAACGGAAAAATCCTCAGCGGCATAGTGAGCAGAACTATCCTGACATACCATATTTTTAGTGATATGACTTGCTCCGGTCATTGAATAGCTGAAACCCTTATACATTGTTTACACTCCCTTTTGGAATCATTTTTACCAGCCTGTATCAAAGGAGATATCGTCGGAATCTTCCTGAGAAACAAGCTCCTGAATCTGCTGACCGAGAAGTTTCTGCTTTGAAGCAAAAACGTCATCAGCGTTAAGTTCTTTGCCGTTATCCTCGGAGAGAGTCATACTCTTACTTCCAATCTGTGAAGCTGTTACGGCAACGATTTTAATCATCTGTGCAAGCTGACTGCCTGTATAAGCATGAACAACAGTATCCTTAGAACCTGTAAATTCTGCCAGCATATCGTCATTTGCCTCATTACCGATACCAAGAGCAGCCTTAAGACCGAACTTGTACCAGCTGTTTGAATAAAGCTCACGGAGTCCCTTCTTGTAATCGTCAGAGGGATAGCCGTCTGTCATAAGGAAGATAACGGGAGCAAATGAAAGAGAGGGGGAGCTGAGGAAGCTGTTACGTGACATTCTTGCAGAAAGCTCCTCAAATGCAGCACCCATACTTGTAACGCCTGAGGCATTAAGTCTGCTCCACTGGAATTCTTCAATAGAAATAGGAGCAGAGTACATCCATTTAATATCAGTTGAGAAAGTGAGAACAGCAACCTTTACATCGGTATCAGCTTCGCCTACCTTACGGATTTCGGGGATAAGTTCCTCCATAACCGTATTCAGCTCACCGATTTTCTTACCTCTCATACTTGCAGATGTATCAATTACAAAGAATATAACAAGGCTTTTTTTAGAAACGCTTGTTGCACCCAGCGGGTCGTCATCGTCAAAATCAAAAGCATTGTCTGCTGTTGTATTTGGCTTTATATTCATATTTTCGCTCATAGTGAGTACATCCTTTCAAACTATATTTTTGCTTTAACTTCACCGAAGTCAATTTCCAGACCTTTCCAGATTGGGAAACCGCTTCCGGGAGCAATATCATAGAATTGACCGTCGGGCATTTTTACATTCCATTTTTTATCGGAAAGGTTCTTTATGCCGAGAATACCTGGGCGGAGCTTATTTTCAACAAGCTCGCCTGCGATGCTGAGAAAATCGTCGCAATCGGGGTAAACGTCGCATTGATAGAACTGACGGCCGAGATAGAGTGGAACACGGAAATCGCTGTTTGAAAAAGCAATTGTGGAGAAAGTCATTCCGCACTTAGGGCATCTGTAGGAGATGTCATCGGGCTTTTCAAACATAGAAGTGAAATTAGTTCTTCCGCATCCGCACATAATAATTTCAGAACGGAGTCTGAGGAAAAGGCTCTGCCACTCATTTTCGATAATACGCTTATTTGAGTCATGAACGCCCTCTGTAAATGAACGGAGGAAAGCGTCCTTGATATATTCGGGATAGAGTCGCCAGAATTTAATTACATTGTCGTGAATTCCACGAACAGGGCGATTTGAAGTGTTATCGGGGTCATATACGAAAACAGCGTCCTGACCGTAGTGTTTAAGTTCAGCGGACTCTGTAAGGCAGATATCCTTTACAACCTTTTCGCCCTCCATAGGGTCGCCACGGAAAAGGAGCTTGAACAGAACAACTGCAAGGGAGTATTTATCTGTCTGAACATCGGGCTTAGCAACTCCACGGACAATTTCGGGAGCCATATAGCCGGGTTTACCGCCGATACCGAAGTTACTTCCCTCAGGAGCGATGTTATCACAGTCGCAGACGAGAACAGCACCTGTTTCAACATTGATAAAGAAACCGCCGTCGTTAAGGTCCTGATAGCTCTTACCTGCACGGTGAAGCTGACGGAAGGAGTTAACAATATTTATGACAGCAGTAACCATTGCATAGAGGTTAGCAAAACGAACAGGTTTCTTTGCAGCCTTTCCTGTAAGAGGGTCAATAACAAGCTTGTATGTATTGAGAATATCAACAAAGGAATCAAAGCTTTCAGGCTTGAGGTCCATAAGGTACCCGAAGCCGCCGTCAGCAGTTTCCTTAGTCAGATATTTAGGCCAGAGGAAACGGTTGCTTGGAGGACCGTCGGCAATGTTATTTCTGAGATTTTCACGGAAATCCTTTGGTCTTTTGATTTTATCAACATCGTACCATTTAAGCGCCCATTCCATACCGTTGAATTCAACGAGATAAACGCTTCCCTGACCGCCGCTGCCGATTTTCTTGAGGACCTTAGCTTTTCCGCCGAATTCCATTTCGATCTGTTGGCCGAATTTAAGATCTATCATACGTTTCTGCTCCTCTCTTTAGATTATAACACTGTTGTACAGATCCATACCAAAGGGTACAGTCTTGCAGTTTAAATTGTGATTGATGCAATATTTATGTGCATATGAATTTTCATAGCATTTAATTGTAAGTTTAGGACAGAACATAAATGCATTTTCGTCAATGAATTTAACGCTGTCGGGGATATAAATCATAGTAAGACTTTCACAGTTTGAGAAAGCCTGTACACCGATACTTGTTACAGTAGGAGGGATATCAGCCATAGAAAGAGCTGTACAGCCGAGGAAGGTGTTATCCTCGATTTCAAGTACGCCGTTAGGAATTTTTATTGTTTCAAGCTCTGTGCATTGGTCGAATGCACCATGGCGGATAATACGCAGGGAGGGAGGCAGCTCCACGGAACGGAGGTGCTTACAGCCTGAAAATGCGTATTCTTCAATAGCAACAAGAGTAGACGGCAGCTTTATGCTTCTCATAGAAGTAAATCTGTCAAAAGCAAAAGCCTCAATTTTTGTATATTCCTTATTAAGAACGATGTTCTTCATAAGCTTATATTTCAGAGTGTCAATGGGACGCAGAACGCAGGAATCAATATTAACTGATTTCTGAATTTTAGTCTGCTGTTCTTCCACAGAGGGAGCAGCCTGAACAGGAGCAGGTTCCTCAGTTTCTTTGAGGGGCTGGAATTCCCATTTCATCATATAGGTAATGCAGGCGAGAACGAATTCAGCAGCCTTATCGGAGAGAAAACATTCATTGAGAAGAAATGTTCTTGCTCTCATAATTGCAATACTTCTGTCAGCCTCGTTGAACATATTTTGAAGTACACCTGCATTAATTGTGTAGATAAGCAGGCGGCATTCAGCCTTGTAATCAGCGAGATAGTCCATTAACAGAGCCTTGAGGGATCTGATGTTAACAGGCTTTGTGCTGAAATTCTCAATAATCAAATTATAGAGTATACGCTGGATTTCAAGGGTATTGTCAAATCCTTCAATCTGCTGTGGAACAGGAGCTCCGCAGTCAGGACAGGAAAGATCGTTTTCATTAAGCTCTGAAAAGCAGATTTCGCACTGCATATTAATTCTCCTTGTAATTTATTTTGAAACTCCAACATTGGCTGTTTCGTTGAGAGTCTTGTCGATATTCTCAATAACAGTTTTGATTTCGTCAACTGTTGCGGAAATTTTGTCAAAGTTTTCATTTGTAGTACCAACGCTTTCATCGAGGGATTGCAGAGATTTAAGCGTTGTTTCGAGGATAACAATCATCTGATTAATTCCCTCTTTATTGAGGCTGTCGTTATTTTTGCAGAAAATAATGATATTTGTAACAAGGTCATTGAGAACCTTAGTTTTTTCGCTTGTTTTAGCAGAGGATTCCTCGAGTGTGACTGCATTTGTCTTAACATTTCCGAATTTTTCCTGTAAATCCTCAAAGAGGTCACGGCACTTATTGGTAATCTCCGTGTATTTTTCTTCCTGTTCGTTGATTCCCTTTTGAAGTTCAACGAGAAGATCCTTTGAACGGATAATGCAGTTGTTGGGAGAATTAAGACCACGGCAGATAGCAGTAGCCATTTCACGGCAGGAGTTATATCCGCAGGCACGGCAGTCGTAGCATTTAGCTGCATCAGTATCCTTGCCCATCATCTTGAACACAGTATCAAGCTGTACATCTGAGGGGATAGGTGAAGTCATCTGAGGCTTATTGGTTCTCATAAAGTCCTCAACCTGAAGTTCCTCGTCAAATTTCTTGAAAAGCTTATCTTCCGCCTGACGGAAAACACTTGTCTTACGGCGTTTCTTAGCCTCTGATTCAAGATTATTAATCAATTTCATTACAGTGAAAGGAGAAGATTTGATGTCAGCAGCAGGACCCATTGCACAACCGTATTCGCAGGAGATAACGTCCATAATTTCAGGACGGTTGGAATCCTTTGTGTCGGCATATGCGTCAATACTGCTGTATGCACTGCTTATGCCTTCTGTTGAATAAATATTCAGTTCAGGGTCGTGAAGCTGGAGATTATTTTTGAAACCGTCGGGACGGATATAGATTGCACCGAGCTGTCCCTGCATATCGTCAAAGCGGTACTCGTATTCGTCTTCTGAATTTGTATGTATAACAATTCCGTTAGCGTCGAAGTACTCCATAAGCTTATTGAAAGTAACATTGTACTCAACAAGGCCTGTTTCGATAAATTCATTTTTCTGAGCAATACAGGGAGTAAGGACTGCAATAGGATTTGTTCTTCTCAGATATTTTTTTATATAGGCAACAGTACAGCCTATAGGGCTGTGAATAGGGGAGAGATTTTTCACAATACTTGGCTGATATGTTTCAATGTATTTTACAACAGCCGCACATTGCTGGGAAATATATTTGATTCTTCGCTGATCCTGCATAACCTTGAGATGAGCCCATGTGCAGATATCAGCACCGAGAGCGATGTCAAAAATTACGCAGCCCTTGCTTTTGAACCAGTCGAGTATGCCAACCCAATGATTTGGGAGGGCAGTTCTGATTGCAGGGGATACAAGGATAATAGTCTTATCCTTTTCAAGACGCTGCATACAAATTCTTGTATCGTCAACGTAATCTCTTGCATTGTGAGTGCAGACCTTTAAGCATTGACCACAAGCAATACATTTATCTGAGTTTACAGAAGTAATAAATCTTCCGTCCTCAAGCATTTTTGTAATATTTGCCTCAGGGGCAGGGCAGTTGCGTACACAAGCGTTACAACCGACACATTTTTCAGGTTTTACAACAATTATATCACTCATTTATCTGATCTCCTCTTAAATAAATTAACTGCTCTGAACTTTTTCCGCTTAACGCAGAAATGAAATTTCCCCATTGAAGCAAGTGGGATTAAATATTGTTTAATTCCTCTGCCTGTTTCAGCAGGTCATCGAGATTGATACCGCTTTCGTTATTGCTGTTCTGATTATCAGCATTATCGCCGTTATTTTCTTCCGGTTTAGTATCAGCAACTGATTTTTTATCAGTTTCGACAGCGGGGGAAGCATTATCGCCGTTATCGGCATCAGTCTGTGGCGGTTCAGGTTTTTTTACGGAATCGTCGGACTTTGCTAAACCTGAGGCTTTCAATTCTGTTTCACTAAGAAGCTTTTTGGAATCATCGAAGAAAGCGTCTGATGCAGCTGTGAAAGCATCCACAGAAGCTTTTATACTATTTAATTCGTCACCGAATGACTTAATTTTTTCGAGGAAAGCATTTTTAAGAGAAACTTCCTCATCAACGAGAGCTTTTCTTTTAGCTTCCGCATCTTTAAGGGTATCGGAAGCTTTTTTCTCTGCGTTATCAATAAGCTTTCTGATTTTCTCATTTGTTTCGGCAATCAGCTCCTCGGAGAACTTGCGAGCCTCCTCCATAACCTCTTTAGCTTCTTCTTTTGCCTTGTTGACGATTAAATCTCTTGATTTTTTTGCCTCAATAAATATAATTCCGAGGTCCTCGGTATTATTATTTTTGAGAGCGAGCTGTTCAAGGCGAAGAACCTCAACTTCTTCTTTAAGAGCTGCGATTTCTTCATTGAGCTTAGCATTTTCCTGTTCTTTAGTTTTAAGTTCTTCCTGACGGGATTTATTTTTTTCGATCAGGTTTTCATTTTTTACCTGAAGCTGAGTAAGCTGAGCTCTTTCAACAGCAATGGCATTTTCATAAGCCTTATCCTGATTGCAGCCTTCCTCGTATTTTTTGATAATTTGTTTATTTTCACGGATTTCGTTTTTGAGATTATAAATCAAAGTATAAAGGGTGTCGAGTCTTTTATCGACATCGGTTTTGTCATAACCGCAGAAAGCGGCTGCCTTAATAAAAAGTGTATCAGCCATTTTAATTCTCCTTATTAATTATCCAAAATTTTGGAAAATTTCTGATAATAAATTTTCCTGACAGCCGCATTCAAGGCTGTAACGTCCGAGCATTGTTTTGCATATAGTCTTTTAAAATCCGTTTGTTTTGGTGTAAAGTATGTTACAAAAAATGGTAAAACAGACTTTGTTATAAGCGTAAAAAATGCCTCTTTACATTATAACATATTTTAGAGAAAATTACAATGTAGAAATTATATAAAAAACGTTGTTATATAAGTTATTTTTTTATTAACGGTATAACTATTACATTTTGTAAAAAATAAAACAGAAATTAGTAAATTAGTAGATTATATACAAAAACTCTATATTAATTATAACATATCCTATATAAAATTTCAAGTGCTTTTTTGAAATTTTAAAATAAAAATTCACTGAAATATCTGTATGGTATCTGTAAAAATAAAAAATCAGGCTATTGAAATCATTTTCAATAGCCTGACTAACATTTTAGCTGAAGAAATATGGTGAACTCATGTTCTTCTGAACTGCATACTGAACGGCACTATTTGCATTTGCCATAAGATCCTCGGCAGTTTTTCCATCTCTTGGGAAGTGAGTAACACCTGAGCTTACGCTGATTTCCTTAAGGGAATCGCCCAATGCGATAGGCTCACATACCTCTGCTGTAAGGTCGCTGATATAGCTTGTAACAGATTCACGGCTTCTCTGACCTGTGATGATCATAGCGAATGTTGCATCGCTGATTCTAGCTGAGATACCTGAATTTCCGCAGAAATTATGCAGACGGTAAGCAAATGTTGTAAGAATCATATCGCCGTTTTCCTTATTGCTTGTCTTGACAACTTCATCATATTCGTTGATGTTGAGGTAAACAACAGTAAAAGGAGTCTTATCCTCATTTTTAAGAAGCTCGTCAATTTTAATTGCGAACATTTCCTTGTTGAAAAGACCTGTAAGCTTATCGTTGTAAACAATACGTGAAAGACGCTCGCCCTCTTTTGAAATTATATCATTTGTATCAATGAGGTCCTCGTTCTGCATTTCAAGTTCTTCCTGAGCTTTAATGGATTTCATTGAATAGTAATGAATAAGTGTACATACAACCAGGTTGATAAGAGGAGAAACAACACCTGGTGCAGCACCGGGATTGTGGCTTACGATAACACCGAAGATGAGAATGTAAACAGAGTTAACAATACACATTACAATAGAAGTATAAATACCCTTTTTGGGAATCATAACAACCATTGCAACGGAAATAAGTACCTGAATCTGTGAAACAATACCGTTAATACCACCTGATGCCTGAGGAGGAAGCGTACCGCCTGTAATCATTTTTGCCACTTTTCCTTGAGCAGCAAATGTGGCGATAAACAGGAGGATGCCTATGGTACGCACAACAGTTGGATTGAAATAACTACTTTTTTTTCTCATAGTTTAAATTCCTTTCTTTTTATATATTCTGCTTTTATTGGAGCAGTTTATTTCATATGGGCATCTCTAAAAACACGTTTGATTAAAGAAAAAACAGATAGGTGCGGCAGCTGCAAGGAAAGCTTCCGAAGGCGTGCTTTCGCACTCCAAGGGAGCGTGACGCAGCAGATGTCGTGCATAGCTGTTTTTTTCAAAAGGGGTTTTTAGAGATGCCCATATATAATTATAGCTTAATTGCTGTTAAATGTCAATAGTATTAAGAAAAAATTTACAAGATGTTATTTTCTGAAAAATCTGATAAGAATTCGTCTAAACTCAGCTCATTTTCAGATGTGGAAGCAGCTGCATAATATGCAAGAATCAGAGAAGCGTCTGAGGAATCAACTGCCTCATCTCTGTTCATATCGTATATAAGCGAGGTTTTAGGGTCTATTTCATCGATTTCTCCCGTTGAAGTCTTGGCATAAAGTGCGAGAACCGAGGAAGCGTCTGAGGAATCCACAGTTTCATCAGAATTGCAGTCACCAAGACCTTTGAATTTTGTGATATTATATTTTAAAATGGGTTTGTTACTACCGGGAGGAATAATTTTCACTTCTGCATTATTTCCCTTTGCAAATGCTTCTTCAACAGTTGCAGGTGAAGCTGTGCAGGTTTCAGTTATGTCAATTACATCCTTTCGGGTAATAAAAGCACCGTTTTCATCTTTTTGCGGCAGCTGAGTGTACTTTGTAATTGAAACATTCAGTCCGTCGGTGTTAATATTTCCCTTGTCGGAATAATATTCGGTTTTCTTCGGAGATTCCTTACATTCAATATTCATACGGATGAAAAGTGCATAAATTGCAAGGTCCTCCGTTACTTTGGCAGGATACATACTCCAGCCATTGAAGCCTACCTGTGTATATTCGTCAATGTGATACTCAAGGGAGGAGATGTCGATTTTGCTGAAATCCACGGGACTGCCGTGAGGAACGGTCAGAGTAGTCATAACCTTTCCGTTGAAATCAATAATTGTGACAGTATGGGTTTCCTCACAAAAAGCGCTGAAAGGCTGTGCAGTAAATGCGAGTACAAGAGAAGCGGCTGCGGCAATAATTTTTTTAATTTTGCTCATTATAATCCTTTCTGCCTCTGACAAAGAACAATCTTCTTCCTGTCTGAAGCTTATGTGCTATTTCGATATAAATTTCATAAGGCATTTCAAGGAGCATAAAATTGGCTGAAATGAATTCCTGCTCAATATATTCCGTAATTGCGTAAAGAACTACGTTGTTAAAAGAAAGGTTATCGGCAGTTTTATCTGCAAGTTGGCTGTATTCCTCAAAATACTCCTCAATGGTATCAAGTTTCTGAAAGCCTGCATAAGCAGAGTTTACAAACAGACTAATATCCTTTCTGTACTGGCGTTCACGATATGGGAGCATGGATACACCTCCTGAAATATCTGTTATACATTATTCCTCGTCATCAACAGATGTCAGTTCATCGTCATTTTCATCCAATCGCTCTAAATTACGGAGCTTGATTTTGTATGAGATAAAACCGCTGACAACTGTTGAAACTATGAAAACAACTGCTGCAATAATCACAACAGCAGCCATAGATGGCTGGGCTGAGATATCAATTGTCGGTAAGGTCATAGGAAATCTCCTCATTACTCAACGCAAGTTCAATTACCTTGCTGTAGAAAACTGCGGGATTAAGCATAATTTTCTCTCCGAGGAATTCCGCCTGTGTTCTGTCGGGAGTGAAAAGTTTCAGTTCCATAAGGTCACAGTTTACATCGTGGCAGGTGACGCAGACATAGCAGCCGTTGTCTTTTTCGATGTATTCAAGCTTGACTTCCTGTTCTGTTTTAAGTCTTGCAAAATATTTCAGAGCTGCAAGAACGAGGTTATCACGGTATGACTTGGGAGCATATTTTTTCAGTTCCCTAGCACATATTATTCCTTTTTGCATAAGGACGTAATTTTCATTGCCTTCATCGTCCTTTTCTATGGTAATATGGCCGTTTTCAAGGAGAAATGCAATGGAATCCTGATAGTAGAAATAGTTCACAAGACCTGTGGCAATGAGAATGTCATACAGATGTTCGGTGTTGACAGGTCTGTCAATTTTTTTCATCAGATAGCATATAAGGATATTCAGAGTCGGCACATCTTTAATGACAGTATCAGCCATTTCTGCCATTTTATAGATATTGTTATCAGTCAAAAATATCACCTTGCCTTTCTGTCAACAGAAGTTAGGGTAGTCAAGCATAGCGGAGAGAAGTGCTGTATTGACTGCCGATTCCACATATACAACGGCTCTCGGAATGTTACAGCAGGGGATAGTTCCCTTTTTCGGAGGGTGGAATGCTGCCCTTAAAACAACAGGCATACCCGATGTAATTCCGTTTATTATGCCGCCGTGACTATTTGTATGTGTAGCGGAATATCCCTGCTCGGTTGTGTAGGAATTGTCGGTATACTGACTTCCTGCCATTTCAGCGGAGGAAAAGCCTGCACCGAATTCAACACCAGAAATATCGGGAATTCCGAAAAGAAGCTGTGCAATATTATTTGTAAGACCGTTGAAAACAGGTGAACCTACACCCGAGGGGACGTTGATTGACGCACATTCAACAATTCCGCCCAGGGTTTCATCGGCATCAGCGGCAGCGGAAATGGTTTCCAGCATTTTCCAGCCGTTTTTATCGTTGATGACGGGGAAATCCTTTGAACGGACGCATATTACGCCGTCCCTGTCAAGTCTTACAGCATCAAAGGGGTTGTCCTTTACATTGTGGATACGCAGGGCATGAGCCGCTGTGTAAATTCCACGTCTTTCGAGAATTTGTCCGCATATGGCTCCCGCAAAGCATATGGGAGGGGCGAATATCTCGGCAGTACGGGATTTTTCGAGGGTATCGCAGTAACCTCTGTTACAAACCGCACCTGTATAATCAGCATGACCGAAACGATAATTTTTCGGGGTATCTTCGGCTTTTTTTGCAGATGTGTCAATTTTCATAACGGCACATAATGCACCCCCTGTTGTGCGTTCATTTTCGATACCCGACATAATTCGGGGCATTGAAATTCTCACATTTCCCAGAGATTTCGGGGAAAGTCTGCGGAGATAACGCTCAGTTTCTTCGGAATTTATATATTCTCCCGCAGGCAGTCCGCTTATGGTAATTCCCACAATTCCGCCGCTTTCCTCGCCAAAGCAGGAAACAGAAATTTTATTGTTCCAAATCAATGACATCAGCTTTACCTCCGAGTTTTACGTAATCCTCGAAAAATGTGGGGTATGACTTTTCTGCCGCCTCTGCACCTTTAATAATTACATCGCCTTTGCAGTTTAGAGCCGCAATTGCAGCTGCCATAACGATTCTGTGGTCGCCGTAGCTGTCAATTGTACCGCCGTTCAAACCATTTGTAGGCATAATTTCAAGACCGTCGGAAGTTACGGTCACATTTCCGCCTAAATTGTTGAGCATATCCGCACAAGCGGCAAGACGGTCACTTTCCTTTATGCGAAGTCTTTCCGCATTGTAAATAGTTGACGGCATATTTCCGTATGCACCGAGAACTGACAAAATCGGAACCAGGTCGGGAATATCAGAGCAATCAGCTTTATATCCCGTAACAGAGCCATTTTTCAGGGTATCGGCAATAATATCGGTTATGGCTTTATCGCCCTGTACGCTGTTCTCTTTAAGGTTGAGGATATTGACATCAGAGCCGAGAGCATTTGCCACGAAAAAGAAAGCCGCCTGTGAATAATCTCCCTCAATATGTTCGTCGTAGGGAGTATATTTCTGATTTCCCTTAATAAGGAAGCTGTTTTCTGTTTCGCTGATTTCAATGCCGTAGCGGCGGAGAATGTCAATTGTAATATCCACATATGGACGTGATTCGAGGTGGGAAGTCATAATAATTTCCGAATCCTCTTTTGCAAGAGGGAGAGCAAAAAGAAGTCCCGTAATGAATTGAGATGAAACATTTCCCTCAATTTCGTACTTTCCGCCTGTGAGAACACCGCTGATTTCGTAGGGCATTTCCTCTGTGTGGAAAGTGATTCCGTGATTTTTCAGTTCACGCTTGTAAATATCAATAGGACGCTGCGGAAGTCTGCCTTTGCCGATAAATACCGATTTTACGCCTAATGCGGCGGCAACAGGCATAATGAAGCGAAGGGTAGAGCCGCTTTCGTTGCAGTCGATTTCAGCAGTACCGTCTATACTGCCGCTTATACCCTTTACAGTTACAATATCACCATTGATTTCAAATGACGCACCGAGGGCGGTCATAGAGGAAATTGTAGCTTCAATATCCTTTGACATAGTAATTCCCGAAAGTGTGGAAACTCCGTCAGCAAGAGCCGCACAGATTACTGCTCTGTGAGCGCAGCTTTTTGAAGCAGGAATACTGAGATTTCCTCTGAGTACGGAGGGGCTGATTTTCATATCCATTGCTTAACCCTCCATAAGACGGAAGAATTCCGCAGTTGATGTTTTTCTGATTTCGCCCTTGCCGATTTCAGGACATACAATGTAGCTGATTGACGAAGATTCGCACTTTTTGTCCATTGCACAGAAAGGCAGAAGTTCGATCATTGGGGCTTCGGTAGAAATGGGAAGCTTGTACGCTTCTACGCATTTTTCAAGCTTTTCAGCTAATTTTTCGTCACAGAAACGGCGTGTAATCATACACATACCTGCGGCTACTCCCATACCGTGGGTGTAGTTAGTGTAGTTGTGCCAGCCTTCGACAGCGTGTCCGAGAGTATGTCCGAAATTTAGGAGCATACGCTCGCCCCTGTCGAATTCGTCATTTTCAACAACCTGTCGTTTAATGTCAACGCAAGTGGAAACGATTTCGTCCATAACTTCGTGGATATTGCGGATATTGTGGCTTTCGCAAATCTCAAAGAGGTTTTCGTCACGAATCATACCGTACTTGATAACCTCCGCCATACCGCATCCCAGTTCATCTTCGGGGAGTGTGGTGAGGGTGTCGCTGTCGCAGATAACGAGGGCAGGCTGTTTGAAAGCACCTACAAGATTTTTTCCTCCTGTGATGTCAATGGCAGTTTTTCCGCCAACTGAGGAATCTACCTGTGCCAGCAGAGTAGTGGGAATCTGAACAAATTCAATTCCCCTTAAAAAAGTAGCTGCGGCAAATCCTGTAATATCGCCAACAACTCCGCCGCCAAGGGCAATGAGGAAATCGCTTCTTGTGATACTGTTGTCGCAAAGACAATTGTAAATTGCACTGAGAGTTTTGATATTCTTTGACTGTTCACCGTGGGGGAAAACGAAAATATCAAAGGAAATACCCGATTTTTCAAGACTTTCTCTGAGAGTATCACTATACAGTTTGTCCACCGTATCATCAGTAATAATCACAGCTTTTTTCGAGTTTAAAACGGCAGAAATAAGCTCGCCGCTTTTTTTCAGGCTGCCTCTTTCGATATGTACATCGTAAGGGCGGCTTGTTCCGATTCTGATATTTTTCAAAGAAATCACGCTCCGTTGATTAGTTTAGATTATAGTTTACCTTTATAATTATATCATAGATAGCAAGGCTTGTCAAGGGAATTTTGTGCAAAAACACGAAAAATAATGTAGTTTTGCGTTGAATGTATGCAGAGGCGGAATAGTTGACTTTTCAGCGGAAACGGGGTATAATTATGACAAATTATCAGGTATGGTTTGAAATGTCAGGGCGGAGGGAGATAAAACCGAAATCCGAGCAGGAGTTTTGTTTAAGGCTAAGCGTAGAAAATAACAGTTTGAATTTGTGCAAAAACACGAAAAAACAGGGGTTGTATTAGGAAATATCAAAGGAAAAAATGTGCGGATTTGCTGAAAATGTGAAAGATTTGAAAAAATTTTCATTTTGCTATGGACAAAACGGAAAAAATGTAGTATAATAAAAAAGCATATGATAATTATGAGGTATCAGACCTTAAATCAATTATATATCGGAGGCAAATTAAAAATGAAAACATTGAAGAAAATCGCAGCTGCAACAGCAACATTAGCAGTAGCTGCATCATCAGTTGCAGGTTGTTCACCCTCAATCGGAGGTAATACACAGAAAGCAATGACAATCAACGGCAAAGAAATCCCTGCTGGTGTGTTTATTTATTACACAATTCAGGCATACAGCGAGGCTTCAGCTATTATTCAGGGCGAAGGTACAACTGCTCCTGCTATTGAAGAAGTAAGAAATGCCAATATTGACGAAATTGATTCCACAAGCTGGATTCAGAATAAGGCAACAGAGTATTGCCTGGATTATGCAGGACTTATTTCAGAATTTGAGGCTATCGGCGGACAGCTTTCAAAAGAGGATAAGGACGCTGCTGCTGAAATGGCTGAGTATTACTATTCAATGGATCCCAGACTTGCAGAAAACGGTGTAAGCCTTGAATCTATGAAATCAATTGCAGAAACTACATATATGGAAACAGAGATTTTCAAGCACTACTATGACTTTGATGGCGAAAAGGGTTGCTCAGAGGACGAGCTTAAAGATTTTTTCGACGAAAACTATGCAAGAGTTAAGTATGTGTCAATCAGCCTTACAGATGAAGCAGGCGAAAAGGTTGACGCTGCACAGGAAAAGAAGCTCCGCAATATGGCTGCTGATTATGCAAAGCAGGTAAATGCAAAGACAGGTGACCTTAACAAGATGCACGAACTGGATGCAGTTAAGGAAGATTATGAGGAGTATGTTGCTAAGAATACAACAACAGCTGTCGGTGAAACTACAACAACTACAACTACCACAACAACTACAACAGCTGAGAATACTACAACTACAACAACTGACCCATACGCAAATGAAAGACTTATCCAGAAGCTGACATCAACAACAGCTGCTGATTCCACAAGCACAGAAACTACAACAACTGCTGAGGAAAGCGATACAACTAAGGATACACGTCTTTTCAACGAGTTTATTTTCAATACTCTCAAGACAGGAAAAGCTGAGGTTTATGATTACAACGATGAAACAATCTATGTTGTATTGAGAGAGGATCTCAGAGTACGTATGAACGAGGACGATTTGTGGAGTGAGGATCACATCACAGAAATCCAGTCTGTAAAGTATTATGATGAGTACATCAAGTTTATTGATGAAAAGACAAATGCTCTTACACCTGAAAAGAATGATTCAGCATACAGAAGATACGAGCCATTCAAGCTTGAACTTTCAAATGAATAATTTAACATAAATGAAAGCTCCCCGAAAGGGGAGTTTTTCATTTATAAAGAGCATATCCGTCAGCAATTTCCGATGCGGAAACAAGTTCAATCTGCCGTTTTATTATATCGTCATTTTCAAGCCATTCCGTTTCACCCGATACTCCGGCCCACTTGTCGTATTTGTTTTCTTTGTATTCCGCAAGCCCAATTATAAGCGACACATTATCACTTTCGGCGAAATTTTCCCATTGCCGCAAAGTTTCCTCAAAGGGGCATACTTCGTTTTCAAATCCGTAGTAAATTTGCGGTACAATATAATCCGCATAGCCTTTATTTCTCGTCCACAGTTCAACATCGGCAAATTGCGTATTGTAATCGGCATTGATATTTCCCTGTGGACTTATGCCGAATAAAACCCGTTCATCTCTGCCCTTAACCGTATCATAAACAGCTTTCACCATATTTGTGATATTCTCCCTCCGCCATTGGCTTAAATCGTCAGCAGAGGAATTTTCAAAAGCCTCACGGTCAAAATCCTCGGAAGTATCGGGATAAAAATAGTCGTCAATATGTATTCCGTCAAGGTTATAATTTTCCATAAGTTCACTTACGGTATCGGTTATAAGCGATGTTACGGAAGTATATGCAGGGTTGAGATACCAGCGGTTTCCCACAAGTCTTACCATGGGGCTGTTGCTGTTTATCCATTGCTTTACAATAAAGCTGTCGGGGAGAAGTTCCATTTCCTCCGCTGTCTGCATACGATAGGGATTGAGCCAGCCGTGGACGGAAAAGTTCATAGAATGAGCAATATCGAGAAAAATCTCAAATGGGTCATATCCCATATTGTTGAAATTTCCCTTGGGATAAATTTCAGAATTATAGTAAGCGTCGCCTTGAGGATGAACGTGAAAATACACCGTGTTAATGCCCTCAGCCAATGCCTCGGAAAGCATTTTTGTAACTTCCGCCCTGTATTCCTCCTCGGATTTTCCCTCCATATAATCGGGAAAATTCACATAGGGAAACCATTGTCCCTTTTGATTTTCGTAATTCAGGGGAATGTACTCATTTTCCCCTTGCGGAATATTTTCCTGCTCGATTATTTCTGAATTTTCAGCGGCAGGCATAAATTCTCCGCAGCCACTTAAAAAAACAGTAATTCCTGCAAATAAAGCGATAAATTTCTTCATAAAGCACCTCTGTAACGTAGTTTGTCTAATTATATGTGTCTAATGTTAGAGATTATTACAAATAATCTGTCGTATATTGACATAAAACGTACTTTGATGTATAATAATAGAAAGGACATTTTAAATATACATCATTAATGGAGTGATAAATATGAAGTTTAAGAAAAAAAGATATATTTCATTGGCAGCTGCCGTTCTTTCATTGACAGCAATGACCTCTTGCGGAACAGTAGTGCAGAAAGTTGATTCTCCTGTAGTAAATACGGGAACTGCTCAAAAGGGAAGTACAGTTTCAACTACAGCTGCTACAGCTGAAAATACAGAAACTACAGCAATAACAGAAACTACGGAAACAACAACTATAAATAATGTTTCTTCCGTAAAGGTTATGCGTGGAAATCTCTATGATGCTGACGGCGATTTGCTTATGTTCAGCCAGCTTGACGAAAGCGGCAAGGAAGTGCGTATGACAAATGACAGCAACAAGGTTGCATTTGCCAATGTGCTTAACGAAATGTCTGAGGGAATTGACCTTACTCTCGATAAAACTCTACGTGTGCAGAATCCCACAGCTACAGAGGGCGGCGATTACGGACAAAGTATTCAGCTTACTTTTGACGCTGACGCACAAAATGCAGTTTACAATTATATGGCAGAAAAAAATGTCAAGGGTGCGGCAGTTGTAATGCGAAGTGACGGTTCGATTATGGCACAGGTTTCATATCCCTCCTATGACCCCGATGTTTATTACGGAGTTGAAACAGAGGAGGACCTTGCATGGGGAACTTACGGAAACAAGGCTTTTCAGAATTTCCCTCCCGGCTCATGTTTCAAGATTATGTCTGAGGTTATTGCAGATAAGCACGGTGTATACTCATTGCAGGACGAGGGCGAATGGAAATTTGACGGCGTATCAATTGTAAACTGGGACCACGATACAAACGGCGGATATCCCATGCAGAGAAGTCTTTATTCCGCATTTGTAAATTCAAGCAATATCTTTTTTGCAAGAGCATTTGACCAGATAGGACAGCAGGCAGTATTAGAGGATTTGGACACAATATTCCACTTCGGAACTGATATTGAATGTGATTTCGGAGTAATCGGCAATAACATTGAAATTTACTGCAATGATGACCTGAGAAGAACAGCTTTTGGTCAGTCCTATACCCTTACTTGTCCCATTTATCTTGCAGCATTGGGCAGAGAGGCTATTTATGGCGATATGGTACGCCCATTTGTTGTAAAGAATATAGTTGATACAAATGATTTCAACAATAAAATTGAAAAGGGTTCTGAGCCGAATGATGTAATCGGAACAATTCCCGCAGAATGCAGACAAAATCTCCTTGACGGTATGAGAGGAGTTGCCAGCGGGTTGGGAGTTTACGTTCCTGAGGGTTACGAGTTTTACGCAAAGACAGGAACTGCTGAAACTTGGGAGAATGATTTCCTCTACATAACAGGTGCTGTGAAAAACATAAATGACGACGGCACAGGGGTATATACTGATTACAACGACTACAACGGCTCATACATTATTGCAATGCAGATAAGAAATCCCGAATATTTCGGTTTCAGCTTTGCCAGCGAATCAGCTTCAATTTATCAGGGCATTGTAAATGCGGTGCTTAACAGCTGATGTGACAAAAATATTTTTCATTCCCCTTTATTCGCAGGAATAGAGGGGATTTTCATAAAACTATCATTGAATAAATATAATAAATGTGCTATAATATAATAAACATACTAAAAATTTCAGAAAGGGACGCATATGAAAAAATACAACAAAAAAACAAGTCTTTTTCGGGATAAAAAAACAGTAATTCTTATGTGTATAGCTTTGGTGTATCTGTTTATAGTTCTTGATATAACGCTTATTGACAGAAGTGTTGGGCAGAGGCGAAAAATGTTGGAGCCTTTCTGGGAAATATCGCAGTTTCTGGAAACAAAGCAGTATACATACTGGCTTATACAGATATTCGGCAATATTTTTATGCTTTTGCCCTTTGGATTTGTGCTGCCTATTATTTTCGAAAAATTCCGGAGTTTCAGACTGACAACAGGAGTTTGCCTTGGATTTTCTCTTTTTATAGAGCTTACACAGTATGTAACAGGCCGTGGACTATTGGAATTGGACGATATAATGCACAACACAGTTGGCGGAGCAATGGGATTTATTATTTACGAAAAAATAGCGGAATACAGAGGTATAAAATATTTATGAAGAAAAATTTATCAACAGCATATTTTATTTTTTGCATAGTAATTGATGTGCTTTCATTTTTGTTTGCGGTTCTGCTTCTTATAGCAGATACTCAATCTGGTGATGATTCGGCACGTTCATTTTTCATCGGATTGGTTACTGTGCCTGTTATGTGGTTTATTATTTCCGTGATTTCTTTGAAATTATGTTTAAATGAAAAGAAAAAAACAGTAGCTGTTTCGATTAATGCGAAATTAGCTGCATTACTTACTGTAATGGGTATTTCATATTTCTTTATAGAGAATGGAATATATGCTGCAATTTTATTTATTTTTATGGGGTTGATTTTTGCAGGTACTGGTTTTTTGATGACAAATTTGACTCAGGGAAATCAGCAGACTAATGCTATTCCCCGTGAATTTTTGGGATATAATGCAGGCGGTGTGTGGTACAATGCAGCTGTTGAATATCTGCGTTTGAATAACCGTGATATGGCGGATTTGGAGCCGAAAAATCCAAAGCACAAATATGTGCTTGTAAGTGATTTTGAGGAAACAGAGTATAATGGACTGACTCAGGATGATAAGGAAAAAATCTCCGAATATGCCTGCAATCCCGTGATTTATCTTGTTCAATGGCTGGTGGAAAAACGCCATATCGGAATTAATTTTACACAGCGGTACAATCCCGAAAATGTACGGAATTTGCTTAACGGATACTTTCCTGTTACAAAATTTTTCAGGGAGGATATGAAGTGCATTATTGACAATAATGACATAAGCAAAGAAATCAGACCGTTTCTCATATATTATTACGGAAGATTCATAGGTGCTGATTTGTTTGTACGTGATGATGACAATTATTTCTTTGATTACTGTGATGTAATTCAGGGTAAGGGTGCAAGATTTTTCTGTTGTGACTATCACTATGATATTTACAGGGAATTCAAGGCGATTTTCGACAAGCGTTACAGCAAATTCAAGGAGCTTTGGGGCAGAAGTAATCCGCAGTATAACAGGGTTTCTGCTGAATTCCCTTGGCAGCGTTTCAATACTGACCTTGAAGTGTATACATATGACGAAAATTCACAGGAGCAGATTAAACGCTGCTGTGAAATGCTTAATAATCTGTCTGAAAAGGAATACAGCAAGCTGAAACGAATAATCTCCAATGACTATGAAAATGATGAATTCAAGATTGATTTTGAAAAGATGTTTCAGCCGAAAACGGTATATATTTTCAAGCCCAATGAAAATGATGTTTACTGCTTTGTAAGCGGTGAGGCGGAATTCGAATGTGAACACGGAATAGGCTTTTCCATACTCAACGGAATTGTGCTTTCTGTAGGATATGCCGCTGATTTATGCACTCCATACAGCCGCAAGGAAAGGGATTTATATGCCCTTGGAAATAATGATATTGATTTCCTTTCTCTCACGGAGCAGGGGGCAGTTGACGAGTATGTTTCCGCAGGAAAACTTGTTTCATTTAAAATGGAATTAGATGAAATGGTTGCTATGGACGAGGAAAATAAGGATAAATGCATATATATTACTCCTGCTGCGGAAAAAATACTTCTTGAAGATATACAAAGGCTGAAAACGATGTGTAAAGTCGGGTTGATTACAAATATATCTATTTCCTGTAAAAAGGAAGATGAAGTTTTAGTTCCCTCAGTTATATTTGCAAGGGGATATATAACCGTAGAAGAAAACGGCGAAAATAAGAGAAAATGCAAGTATGCGGATTATATAAAGGTATGGCGTTAATTAAAAACCCCTTTTGAGAAAAAGCACCTCTGAATTTTTTGGTTCAGAGGTGCTTTCAATTTTATTCGGATACTCTTTCTTCAAGCCATTTTATAAGCTCCATAAAGCCGTTTTCGGATTTCTCAAACTCCGCTTCGTTTTCGATTTCAGCCTTTTCCGAACAGAGTCTGCCGTGCCATGTGAGAGCTTTCAGCATATCGCCGTTTTTGATTTTATAGGAAAAATCTCCTTTGCTTCCCGAATAATCATTTCCGCTGCTGAAATAGTAATATTTCGGAATATCAAGCAGCTGTGATGAACTTGTGGCAGTTGACATACTATATCCTCCCTGTGAAAAATTCCACGGCATCTTCTAAATTGTCATAAACACCGCTTAGCATGGGCATAATCTCCTCATCGGGGGGAGTCATATCGGGAATCATTACAGCGTGACAGCCTGCGGAATATGCCGATTTTATGCCGTTTGGGGAATCCTCAAAGGCAGCACATTCCTGTGGCGGCAGGCCGAGTTCTTTTGCGGCTGTAAGATAAATATCGGGAGCAGGTTTGCCTGTAGTCACCATATCGCCGCATACAATAGCGTCAATATAGCTGAGAATTTGGATTTTTTCAAGATATTTCAGAGTTCTTTCTCTGGGAGTTGCAGTAGCAACAGCAATTTTTATGCCATTTTCTCTTAAAAATCCGAATAGTTCAAAAAGTCCCTTTTTTAAATCAATGCCGTTTTCTTCGATATGTGCATTTATAAGTTCCGTCCGTCTTTGACGTACATCATCAACGGGAAAATCCTCACCGAAAAAGCTTTTCAGCAGGGGATTGGAAAATTTTCTTGCAAGACTTCTGATAGCATAAATGTGGCTGTCCTCCATGGGATAGCCGAAATCCTCCGCCGCCTTTTTCCAGTAGCGGAGGTAAAGTTTTTCCGTATCTATCATAAGTCCGTCCATATCGAAAATTGCACCTTTTATTTTTGTATTTCCCATAGTCGGATTACCAGTTAATCATCCATGAATACATACCCTCATACTGACGGGCAGAGCTGTTCCATGAGAAGTCAGCCATCATTCCACGCTTAACCATAGCATCCCATTCCTTGCGGTGGTCGAAATAAACGCTCTTGGAATAGTTAATTGCACCAAGCATTTCCTCGCCGTTATAATTAGCAAAGGAGAAACCTGTTCCTGTGCCGTCAAATTCATTGTAAGGTACAACAGTATCCTTTAATCCGCCTGTTTCACGAACTATCGGAACTGTACCATAGCGGAGGGCAATAAGCTGTGTAAGACCGCATGGCTCGAAAAGTGAGGGCATAAGCATTGTATCAGCCGCAGCATAAAGCTTATGTGCAAGCTGATCGGAGTAAAGAATATTTGCAGAAACTCTGTCGGGATATTTCCACTGATAGTGTCTGAACATATTCTCATACTGCGGATCACCTGTGCCGATAATTACAAACTGAGTATTTTCATCACAGATACGCTCAATAGCATAATTCACAAGGTCAAGACCTTTCTGGTCGGTAAGACGTGAAATAATAGCGATCATATACTTGTTTTCATCAACGGGAAGTCCAAGTTCAGCCTGCAATTTTTTCTTGTTGACAGCTTTCTGCTTCTTGAAATTCTTAGTTGTATACTTAGCAAAAATCTGATTGTCCTCAGCAGGATTATAAACCGCATAGTCAATGCCGTTTACAATTCCACGGAGAGATGCAGATCTTGCACGGAGAAGTCCGTCAAGCTGTTCGCCGTAGAAAGGATATTTTATTTCTTCAGCGTAAGTTTCGGAAACGGTAGTGATATAATCCGCATAGACAAGACCGCCCTTGAGCATATTTGCGTCCTTTTTGAATTCAAGCTTGTCGGGGGTAAACATATAGCCGGGCAGACCTGTATTGTACTGGAATGTTTCAATATCCCATACGCCCTGGAATTTCAGATTGTGGATAGTCATAATTGACTTTGTTCCGCTGTAGAATGGATTTGTTGCAAATGTGGAATGGAGGAACACAGGGATAAGCGATGCCTGCCAGTCGTGACAATGGATAATGTCGGGGCGGAATCCGATAACGGGAAGAATTGCAAGAACAGCCTTGCAGAAGAATGTGAAACGCTCAATATCCCATTTGAGGTCGCTGGAATATGGAGAATCGCACTTGAAATAGTACTCGTTATCCACAAAATAGAACTTAATTCCGTTGTATTCGTATTCCATAATACCAACGTGAACGCTGTTTCCGTTCATGCCGTAATCCATATAGAAATGAGTGATATATTTGAAATTATCCCTGAATTTCGCAGGAATACAAGTGTAGTAGGGGAGAATGACTCTGACGTCGAATTCGTTCTTGTTGATATAAGAGGGCAATGCACCGCAAACGTCAGCAAGTCCGCCTGTTTTTATAAATGGGACACATTCTGATGCGGCAAATAAAATATTTTTCATAGTAAAACTCCTTTTAAAAATATAGTTGTATGTTATTATTATACACCAAAACCGTGATATAGTCAATAGAAAAATATTAAATTTCCACAAATTTTTCTTTTATTGATTTAGGACTTTTCAAATCTGAAAAAGTATGGTATAATAGTGGTAGAGATTAGAAAAACATTTTTTGTATTTAGGGCATCTCTAAAAACCCCTTTTGAGAAAAAACAGCTAAGCACGACATCTGCTTCGTCAACCTCCCTTGGAGTGCGACAGCACGCCTTCGGAAGGTTTCCTTGCAGCTGTCATACCTATCTGTTTTTTCTTTAATCAAAC